>CAYPTM010000244.1:0-4503 GCA_964413345.1 uncultured Elusimicrobiales bacterium | reverse complement strand
AAGAAACCCTGCCGGTCATTCCCGGAGAGAAGGATTTTTCCATAAGGTTTTAGGAGACTGATGACAGACCCCACGGATTCCGTAGCCCAGTACTTCAAAAGCATGCACGACGTCCTGACCGAAACGGGACGCGAGGAAATGCATGACCTCTGGAAAAGGGCCAAGCGCGGGGACCGCCGCGCCAAAAAGCGCCTCCTGGAGCTGAATCTCCGCCTGGTCATTCCCACGGCGAAAAAATATCACAGACCCGGAATGGACCTAATGGACCTGGTGGAGGAAGGCAACATCGGCCTCCTGCACGCCATTGACAAATTCGAGCCCAGCAAGGGCTACCGCTTCTCCACCTACGCCTCCTACTGGATAGAGCAGTGCATCAGGCGCGCCGTAGAGGAACAGACTGGCACCATACGCATACCGCCGCACGCGTGGGAATCGCTCCGGCAGTGGCTTAAACAGTGGGACGCCCTCCATGGACAGCTTGGCCGCGACCCCACGCTGGCTGAAATGTCGGAAAAAATGCGCTGGTCCGCGCGGCAGATAAAGGCAGTCATGGAAGCCGCGGAAGTGGCCAAGGGCATCGGCTCGCTGGGCGACGCCATAAACACCGAGGACGGCGACATAACGCTTGAGGACACGATAGTGGACTCGGCCGACAACTCCCCGGAAAACCTGCTTTCGGCCCTTAAACTCAACGACGAACTCAACGAAGCGCTTGCCCAGATAGGCGAAAGGGAACGCCAGATATTGGAGATGCGCTACGGCCTCAGCCAGAGCAAACCCATGACTCTGGAGGAAATAGGCAAATCCATGAAGCTGTCGCGCGAGCGCGTCCGCCAGATAGAGGAACGCGCCATACTCCGCCTCCGCCGTACCGCGCAGAAAATGGGACTGGTGGAAATAAACGAGGAGCCACTCGCGAAGGCCCCCAACTACCATTCCGGCAACATGCCGGTCAAGGTCAAGACCGACATACTGGGAAAACCGGTAGGTAAAAATCCGCTCAAGCTACTGTTCTCGGCCATGCAGCATCAGCTCCCCGCGCCGGATAAGAAAGGTAAAGGAAAAAAGAATGCAGCCTGAAGACATCAAAAAGCTTATACTTGACGTTCCTGATTTTCCGAAAAAAGGCATCATCTTCAAGGATATAACGCCCCTGCTGGCCGACTGCCGGGCTTTTGGCGCAGCGGTGGAGATGCTGGCGGCGCCATTCAGGGGAAAAGGCATAACCCACGTCGCGGGGATAGAGTCCCGCGGCTTCATACTGGCGGCCCCCGTGGCGCTGGCGCTGGGCGCGGCCATGGTGCCGGTCCGCAAGAAAGGCAAACTTCCGCGCCAGGTGCTCCGGGCAGAATACGCGCTTGAATACGGCACGGACATACTGGAAATGCACGCCGACGCCATGAAGAGGGGGGACAAAGCCCTCATAATCGACGATGTACTCGCCACAGGCGGCACCTGCGAAGCCGTGGCGAAAATGATAAAGGGCACCGGAGCGGAACTCTGCGGAGCGGAATTCCTCATCGAGCTCGGTTTCCTGAACGGGAAGGAAAAGCTTAAAGAAATTAGTGTAAAAGCGCTCGTAAAATACTAGAATATATACGTTGCCCCCGTAGCTCAACTGGATAGAGCTGCTCCGTCCTAAGGAGAAGGTTGGTGGTTCAAGTCCGCCCGGGGGCGCCACTTTTTGCAGAGGAACAAATATAATGAGCAAGCACTGGGAACACGAGCAGGTCCACCAGGATTCCGTGGTGGAAAAAACCGAAACGATACTCATCTGGATCAAGGAAAACAGGCAGCTGTTTTTCGGAACGCTTACAGTTGTCGCCGCCGCAGGGCTCATAGCCATAGTAATGGTTTCCAGGGCGAACAGCATGAGGGAAGCCGCCTGGGACAGGCTCTTCAAGGCCCAGCAGCTTACCTACATGGGAAACACGGAAGAAGCCAACAAGACACTGGACGACATAATCACCAATTTCTCCTCCACACCCGCCAGCGCCCACGCAAAAAACTTCAAGGCGGAATACCTCTACCGTCAGGGCAAATATAAAGAAGCGGCGGAAGCCTTTAGCGTTCTTGCCCAAACCACAAACGTAAAGGATATGCCGGTCATAGCCTTGCTTGGCAAAGCTGCGTCCTACCAGGGAGCAGGGGATTTCGAAAAAGCCATACAGGCATATACAGAAGCCGTCTCCAAAGCGCAGGACACGCCTCTCCTGCCGTTCGCCAAGCTCTCAAAGGCGCAGGCCTTGTCCGAGGCAGGCAAAAACGCCGAAGCCCTTGCCGATTTCGACCAGATATCCAAGCAGTTTGCGGAAACCTACTGGGGACAGGTGGCTAAAGAGAAGGTTTCTCCCACTAAACCCGCGCAGGCCGCTCCCGCTCCGCAAACCGCAAAAGCCAAACGCTAACCCGCAATTTGCGCATAAGCACAAGAGGAAAGGCCGCCTTTAGGGCGGCCTTTCCGTTTTTTGGCGAAAAGAGCGACATATATATATTGACATATATATAAGTAAATGTAGATATTGAAAGCTCCTGGCGCCAGCCGTCATCCGCAGGGGGAGTCCGGTGGGGTTTCTCAGTCGATAAAACCCCCGCCGCCAAATCGCAGTGGCATCCCGAAGCTTCGCGCGGTATTGACAATCCAAGCCCTTTATTGCTACCATTTATATGTTGTTACTCCGGTAAATCGTTGTGCCAATGGCATATGGTTGCCGGACAGGACAGGCAGATGACATATATTTATCTTGTTATCGCCAACACAATACAAAAGCAGGCCAGCCCGCAAGGGATGACTGCAATTCCCACGGAGGGATAGAGCACAGATGAAGAAACTCATAGGATTGGCCCTCGTCGGCACGCTCGCCGCAACCGCGATGCCCGCACAGGCCGAAATACTTAAGAACTTCAAGCAGCACGGCGAACTGGAAGTCATCGGCGCCCTTACAAGCAACGTGACCGACAACACCAGCAGCCTTAACGACAACTACAGCACGACCGAAGCCCGCGTTATCTATGGCATCGGTTTCGACCTGCTGGAAGACCTCCAGTCCAATGTCACCTTTGTCAAGAACAACCGCTACTACGGCCAGGCCGCTGAGAACCTCAACGGCATCCAGAATGCGGTTACCGTTGAAGAAGCCAACGTCGTCATGAAGAAGCTTTTCGGCTCCCTCGATGCCAAAGTCGGCCGCCAGTTCTACGGAACGGAAGGCGACATGGTCATCTACTTCGGCTCCGTCCACGGCGCCGAACTGCAGCCGGTTGCCTCCCTGGACGCGGTCCGCGCTGACTACGTCGGCAACGACAAGCTTTCCGCTCACGCCATGTGGGCCCGCACAGCCGCCGGCACACTGGTGACCGACGACAGCACCCGCATCCTCGGCATCAACGGCATGTACAAGCTCTCCGACGACCTCAATGTCGGCGGTTACTGGTACAATGGCCGCACCGGCAATCCCGCGACCAACCTCAACGGAACCAACCTGCACGTCATCGGCCTTAAGGCCAACGGCAAGGTTGCTGGCCTCGGCTACTCTGGCGAACTCGCCTTCAACCGCGGCGCCGCAACCCAGGTTGCCAACCAGGAAACCCCCAGCTACGTCGGCTATGCTTACCAGCTTAAGGCCAACTACAAGATGGACATGGAGTTCGGTTCCCTGAACCCCCGCGCTTGGCTTGCTTACGGCTCCGGAGACAACAAGGGCGCAGCTGTCGCCAATGCCTCCAAAGACCGCAACTTCCATGACATCAACGGCAACATCACCCCGGGTGAAATCATGGGCAACAGCCGCTTCAACGGCACCTTCAGCTACGGTGGCTCCCTGTCGAACAAGACCTTCTACAACATCGGTATCGACTTCGCCCCGAAAGCCGTTGCCAAGTACAATGTGGCTCTTGACTACTACAAGTTCATGCTGAGCTCTGTCGCCGCTGGCGCCAGCACGCACGTCGGCACTGAAATTGACCTGGTCAACACCTACAAGTACAGCGACACCGTCACCCTTAAGCTCTCCTTCGCCCGCCTCTGGCCGGAGCAGGCTATAAAGGACACCATCGCCGCCGGACGCCAGGTCAGCCCTTCCTCCAAGATCGGCTCGCAGCTCCTGGTTTCCTTCTAAGCGACGGACGGAAACTCTTCAAACCCGCCCCCTCCGGGGCGGGTTTTTTATTTCCGCCGGTTTCCGTCGGAGAAAGACTCCTGCCCATATATAGGCCGACGTCAAATTTGATAGAATCTCCCTTGTGATGAAACAAAGCCCGCGAAAGATTTTTGCCCTTACCGCGTTAGCGACAGCCATGGCGGCGCTGGCCGCTGGCGAGGTTCAAGCTGCCAAGCTTGATCTACTGCTCGATACGCAAATAAAGGCCGCCAGTTATGGCAACGTCAATTTCGCAGATCCGACCCCGTACAACGCAGGCTTTTTCACCCAGAACGCCGGTGCGGGATTCACCATAAAAAACATCAAGCCCTCTCTTGCCCACGACACGTCCATAGACATAGCC
>CAYPTM010000243.1:0-4534 GCA_964413345.1 uncultured Elusimicrobiales bacterium | reverse complement strand
CACTTCCCCCGAACTGGAAAAGCTGGCTTCAAAGGTCCGGCTTTTCCGGCTCGGGCAGATATCGGCGCCCATAGATTTCTTCAGGGAAAACGGCGTCACGCAGGTGGCCCTGGCCGGCCTGATAAAGCACAACTCCATATTCGGCGGCATAATGCCGGACCTGCGCGCCGGAATAATAATGACCCGGCTGAAGGACATGCGCGCCCAGACCATATTCGCCGCCCTGGTGGAGGAATTCGCCAAGGACGGGCTTGAGATAGTCAATTCCGCGCAATACCTCGGCCATCTGTTCCCGAAAGCCGGCCATCTTACGAAAACCCGCCCGGACGCCGCCGAAATGAAAAGTGTCGCGCTGGGCTGGAAGGCGGCCAAAACGCTGGCCGACATGGACATAGGCCTCTGCGCCTGCGTCGCGAGCAGGATGGTGCTCGCGCTCGAAGGAGCCGAAGGAACGGACGCCTGCATAAAACGTGCCGGGGAACTATGCCGCCAGAGCGACAGGAAAGCCTCCGGCCTGACCGTGGTCAAGGTGGCCCGTTCCCGCCAGGACATGCGTTTCGATCTGCCGGTCATTGGAACAGGCACGCTGAACTCCCTGAAAGAAGCGGGAGCCAGAGTGCTGGCCATTGAAGCGGGCAAAACTCTCATTTTGGACAAGGATAATTTCATCTCCGCGGCGGACAGTGCCGGCATAGCGGTGCTGGCGCTTAATGCGGATGGTCAAATGTAGTAATATATATATTAGAGGGCCTCATTCCGGCCCTGTGCGGCAGTTCCAATTTTCCAACCCGCTTCCACAGCCGCGGCAAACGCGCGGAGGGAAGCGGATTTATCAAAAGAGGTACGTCATGCCGGAAACCAAACTCAGATTCGGTGTAGTGGGAGCGGGCAAGATAGGCACTTTCCATACCAGAACGCTCGCCAAAATGAAGGGCGTGGAGCTTGTGGGGGTGGCGGACGCCAACCTCATGCGCTCGCAGAAACTGGCATGGGAACACAACTGCACCCCCTACAGCAAGTATGACGACCTCATCCCCCAGGTTGACGCGCTGATAGTCGCCGTCCCCACGGAACTGCACAAACAGGTGGCCCTTGCCGCCATAGACAAAGGCGTGCACTGCCTGGTGGAAAAGCCCATAGCCTCCACGCTGGAGCAGGCCCGCGAACTGCTGGACGCCTCAAAGAAGAAAGGCGTCCTGCTTCAGGTGGGCCATTCGGAGCGCTTTAACCCGGCCGTGGTGGAAGCCTTCAAGCACGTCAAGAATCCCCGCTTTATAAACATACAGCGCCTCGGACCCTATGACCCCCGCATGTCGAACATCGGCGTCGTCCTCGACCTGATGATACACGACATAGACCTCCTGCTCACCATGCTTGGCTCGCCGGTGGTCAGCTTCGAGGCGGTGGGCGCGAGCCTCCTCTCCCCGCACGAGGACATAGCCAACGTCCGCATGCGCTTCAAAAACGGCTGCATAGCCGACGTGACTGCCAGCCGCGTCTCCCTCGAACGCGCGCGCTTCATGCGTGTCTACCAGGAAGACTGCTACATGTCGGTGGACTTCATGAACGCCCGCGTCAAGCTGATAACCCGCAAGACGCCGGTGGTGAAGAGCCTCTCCGACCTGGACGTTGCCTACCCCAAACTTGAAAAACAGCTTCCCATCACGGCCGAAATACTGCACTTCATCGACTGCATACACAACATGAAGAAACCCTGGCCCAGCGGGGAGATGGGCAAGGACGCGCTCAGCCTCGCCCTCAACATAACGGACGAGCTGCAGCGCTACGAGGCCAACCGCGCGCAGGACCCCACGCCGAAAGGCCCCATACAGGTGGTGAGCGACATCGGCAAGGCCGCACAGGTGGCCATAACCGAAACCCTCAGCAACATAGGCCTGGACCGCAGCTAATGCCCGATATAATACCTTCAACCAAGAATATTCTCATCGTCGCCGGAGACCC
Source organism: uncultured Elusimicrobiales bacterium (assembly GCA_964413345.1). Classification (GTDB taxonomy): domain Bacteria; phylum Elusimicrobiota; class Elusimicrobia; order Elusimicrobiales; family Elusimicrobiaceae; genus CAYPTM01. The sequence goes on along the minus strand of CAYPTM010000243.1, from coordinate 2,572 downwards.
CTCCGGCGACCTGCATGGCGCCAACCTGATAAAGGAACTTAAGAAGCTGGATCCCGAAATATCCGTCGCGGCGCTGGGCGGAAGCCGCATGCAGGAAGCGGCGGACAAATTCATTTACAATCTGGTCGGGCTCGGGGCGGCCGGTTTCGCCGAGCCGCTCAAGCGCTTCTGGCTGTGGATACGCCTTATATCTCTGGTGCGCCGCTATATGGAAGAAAAGCGGCCCGCCTGCTTCATCGCCATAGATTTTTACGGGCTCAACCACCAGCTGCTCGGCGTGGCCAAACACCGGAAAATCCCCGCGTTCTACTACGTCAGCCCGCAGGTGTGGGCCAGCCGCCCCACCCGGGCGCAAGCCCTCGCCCGCCTCGCGCAGAAGATGCTCGTCATCTTCCCATTCGAGGTGGACGTCTACAAAAAAGCCGGCGCCACTGTGGAATTCGTCGGCCATCCCCTTCTGGACCTGATTCCCGAACCCTCCGGCTCGCCCGCCCCCAGGGGGCAGGGTTACGCCTGGAAAATAGGCCTGCTGCCCGGCAGCCGCCCCTACGAGCTGCGCCACCACCTGCCGCTTTTCTGCGAGGCGTTCGCGCAGATAAAGGAAGTTTTCCCCGAAGCGGAAGCCCATGTTTTCGCGGTCCCGGAATTCAGCGACGATTTCTACATGGCGCTGGTGAAGGAAGCCGAACAGCGGACCGGCTCGGCCATACCGGTGAAGATAGTGCGCGAAACGGATTACAGGATACGCGCGCAGATGGACGCCGCGATAACCTGCTCCGGCACCGCCACTCTGGAAAACGCCCTGCTCGGCCTGCCGATGGTGGTGGCCTATCAGGCGCCGTGGATAACCTACCAGATAGCCAAGCGCGTCATAACGGTCAAATACATCTCGCTGGTCAACATCATAGCCGGCAGGCCGCTTGTGCGGGAATACATACAGAACGCCGCCACGCCGTCAGCCCTTTCCGGGCAGGTGATGGCCCTCATGCAGAACCCGGACAAGCTTAACGCCATGCGCGGAGAATTCCTGAAGCTCCGGAAAAGCCTCGGAGAACCGGGCGCGGCAAAGCGCGCCGCCGCCATAATATCGGCCTCGGCCTTCCCCCGGACCGCGCCATGATTGAATCGCTCAAGCGCCTGTGGCCCTACATAAAGCCGCTGCACGTGCGGCTCGGCTGGGCCGCCGTGGCCATGATATGCGTGGCCATAATAAACGGCTCGTCGCCATACATACTGAAACTGGCGATGGACAACGCCCTCAAGATAAAGGACGAAAAGGCGCTTGTAACACTGGTTCTCCTCCTCCCGCTGTTCTTCCTGATAAAGATGATAGCGCAGTACTCGCAGGCCTACCTGATGAGCTACATCGGACAGAAGACAGTCCAGACTATACGGGAAGACCTCTTCATCCACCTGCACGACCTGTCGGTCGAGTTTTACTGGCGCAAACGCTCGGGCGAAATCATGTCCCGCGTGACCAACGACCTCACCCAGCTTCAGTCAGCCCTTCAGTTCACCCCGCTCTACCTGATACGCGACACCCTTACCGTACTCTTCATAGTCATATTCCTCTTCGTGATCAACTGGCGCTTCACGCTCATAGCGCTGCTGGTGGGCCCGCTCGCCGGCATAGTGCTTGGCACGCTAGGCAAGAAGATGCGGAAGGCGGTCTCCCGCTCGCAGAACACGGTGGGCCATATCTACCACCGCTTCCAGGAGAGCATGGAAGGCATGGCCATAGTGAAGGCCTTCAACTACGAGCAGGGGGCCATAGATAAGTTCCGCAAGGAAAATGACGAGCTCTTCTCCCAGACCATGCGTTACCTGCGGGCAACGGCACTTTCCGGCCCGCTGATGGAATTCATGGGCAGCCTTGTGCTTGCCCTGCTGGTTTATTTCGGCGGGACGCAGATACTGTCTGGCAAGATGTCCATAGGCGACTTCGGCGCGTTCGCCGGCGCCTTCTTCCTGGGCTACGGCCCGCTGAAGAACCTGGCGCAGGCCAACGCCTCCGTGCAGATGGGCCTAGTGTCGTGGAGCAGGGTGCTCCACCTTCTGGACGAAAAGCCCACCGTGGTGGAGATACCGAACCCGAAGTCCGTAGGCAAACTGGAAGGCCGCATAACTTTCGAAAATGTCTCCTACAAATACCCCACCGGGCAGGTCAACACGCTGGAGAACCTGTCGCTGGACATAAAGCCGGGCGAGGCAGTGGCCTTTGTCGGCCCCAGCGGTTCCGGCAAGACCACGATAGTGAACCTGCTCCTGCGGCTGTTCGACCCGACCGAGGGGCGCATACTTTACGATGGGCAGGACCTGCGGGAGCTGAACCTGCGGGAGCTGCGGACGCACGTCGGCCTGGTCAGCCAGACCACCATCCTCTTTGACGACAACGTTTCGCGCAACATAGCGCTGGGCATGCCGGACGCGACGCAGGAGGCCATAGTGGAAGCCTGCAAGATGGCGGACGCGCACCGCTTCATCAGTGAAGCCACCTACGGCTATGACACCATGCTTGGAGAGCGCGGAGTAAAACTCTCCGGCGGGCAGCGGCAGCGGCTTGCCATAGCGC
>CAYPTM010000242.1:0-4549 GCA_964413345.1 uncultured Elusimicrobiales bacterium | reverse complement strand
GCTGCTTGTCGTGGCGGCGGAGGACAGGCAGGTCAGGATTGAGATGGGGGCCGGGTGGGCCGGGTCCGCCGATTCGGAAGCCAGTCTCATCATGCGCTCCACTATAATCCCGCGCTTCAAGCGCTCCGATTTCGTTTCCGGCATAATGGCCGGTTCCTCCGCGCTTGAGGAACTTGTCCGCCGGGGCCCCCGCGCGGACGCTTATGTCCAGCGTGAAATGCCCACTCAGGACGCGCCTTTCCGCACGGATATGGTGTCTGATACCTCGTCCTTCCGCTCTTCCGCCAGACGCCGCCGCAATCCTCTGGTTTGTGTGGCTTATTTTGCAGTTTTTGTTCCCCTCCAGCCGTTATCGGCATCACAGCTCGCGTTCTTACTCAGGCGGGACTGATTCGGGTTACAGCTCCAGTTCCGGCTGGGGTGGCGGTTCCGGTTATTCAAGCGAGTCCGGCGGCGGCGCTTCAGGAAGCTGGTAGTCCGCGCGCGGGCAGTCACTGAAACCCCTTTCCCGGACAGAAAGTCCTCCTGGGCTCTTTTCTCCGCTCCGAGTGGGAAATACGGGGCATAATTTTGTAGAATACATACATAATAGATACAGGCATGGCGGACAGCCGAGGCTTTCCGCAGCCGTGTATTTTGTGGTTTTATGCCAGAGAAAAAAGATTTCGCCATACTTATTCTTGCCGCAGGAATGGGAACCCGCATGAAAAGCGAGCTGCCCAAGGTGCTTCATAGCGCCTGCGGAAGGCCGCTGGTGGGATGGCTGATGCGCCTTGCCCAGCAGTGCGGGCCGGACGCCATCGGCGTAGTGGTCGGCCATAAGGCCGAGGTAGTAGGCATTACCGTGCGCGACGGGCTGTCCTCCTGGGGCATCACCGCCCCGGTGGAGATAATAGTCCAGCGGGAACTTACAGGTTCCGGCCGCTGCGTGCAGGAATCCATGGATTTCATCTCCGGCTTCTCCCGCGTTATGGTGCTTTGCGGCGACGCGCCTCTCGTCACAGCCGAAACGCTGCGCAATCTTTCCGACGCCTTCAAGGCTTCCTCCGCGAAAGCGGCGGTGCTTACCACCAACGTTCCCAACCCTGCGGGCTACGGGCGCATCGTGCGCCGCGCCGACGGGCTGATCGACCGCATAGTGGAGGAGACCGACGCCGACGCCGCCACGAAAGCTGTCACCGAAATAAACTCCGGCATGTATATGTTTGATGCCTCCGCCCTGGCGGAAGTCATCGGACAGCTTAAGGCCAAGCCGCCGAAGAACGAATTTTACCTCACGGACGTCATAGAGCTTTTCAACGCCAGGGGTTATGCCTGCGTTCCCTGCTCCGCGCCGGACTGGCGCGAGGTTCTGGGCATCAATTCCCGGGTTCAGCTCGCGGAAGCGGAGGCCATACTCCGCCGCAGGATATGCGATAGGCTTATGCTCTCCGGCGTCACCATAGAGGACCCGGACACCGTGTACATAGACGACACCGTGGAGTTCGAGCCGGACACCGTGGTGCGGCCCGGTTCCCACATCAAGGGAAAGACACGGGTCGGCTCCGGCTCGTCCCTGGGCCCCAACTGCTTTGTTAAGGACTGCGTCATCGGCCGCAACTGCGACATTAAATTCGGCAGCTATCTTTCGGAGAGCGTGTTCGACGAGAGCTGTTCCGTCGGTCCCTACTCCCACATCCGTCCCAAGTGCGACATCGGGCCTGGCGTGAAGATAGGCAATTTCACCGAATGCAAGGCCGTCAAGGCGGGGAGGGGGAGCAAGATCCCCCACCTGACCTACGCCGGCGACGCGGAGATAGGCGAAGGCGTGAACGTGGGCGCGGGCACCATCACCTGCAATTACGACGGAGTCAAGAAGCACCGCACTGTGATAGGCGACCGCGCTTTCATCGGTTCCAACGTAAATCTTGTTGCCCCGGTTGCCGTGGGCCCCGGCGCGGTCATTGGCGCCGGTTCCACCATTACTGAGGATGTGCCCGAGCGTTCACTCGCAATCGCTCGCTCGCGGCAGGTGGTCAAGCCTTTGAGGAAATGAGGGGAAAATGAGGGAAGCATCGACCCTGAAGGTATTTTCCGGAAACGCGAACAAGCCTCTGGCGGAGGAGATAGCCCGCATACTGGGCGTCAAACTCGGCGGAGTGGACACCAGCACGTTCGCGGACGGCGAAATAAACCTCCAGCTGCTTGAGAACGTGCGCGGCTGCGACTGTTACGTGGTCCAGCCCACCTGCAACCCGGTCAACCAGAACCTGATGGAGCTTCTGGTGATGATAGACGCGCTCAGGCGCGCCAGCGCGGACAGGATAACCGCCGTGGTTCCGTACTACGGCTACGGCCGCGCCGACCGCAAGGCCAGCCCCCGCGTGCCCATAACCGCCAAGCTGGTGGCCAACCTGCTCACTTCGGCAGGGGCGAACCGCGTGATGTGCATAGACCTGCACGCCGGGCAGATACAGGGATTTTTCGACATACCGCTTGACCACCTCCAGGCCGGGCCCGTGATGGTGGACTATTTCGAGAAGGAAGCCAGGCTGCCAAACCTGGTCGTTGTTTCGCCGGACGTGGGCGGCGTGGAGCGCGCCCGCCATTTCGCGCGCAAGCTGGACTGCGGCCTCGTCATCATAGACAAGCGCCGCCCCCGGCCCAACGTCTCGGCGGTGTTCAACGTAATAGGCAACGTAGAGGGAACCACGGCCGTCATTTTTGACGACATAGTGGACACGGCGGGCACCCTCTGCGCGGTGGCGCAGGCGGTAAAGGACAAGGGCGCCTCCCACGTGATGGCGGCCTGCACGCACGGCGTGCTGTCGCGCGACGCCGTGGCGAAGATAGAGTCCTCCAGCATAGAGAGGATAATAATAACCAACACCATACCGCAGAAGGCTGATGTCAGCCCCAAGGTAAAGGTGCTGTCGGTCGCCGGCATACTGGCGGAAGCCATAAAGAGGAACCATTGCCGGATGTCCATCAGCGAGATGTTCAGCTGAGCCGGAATTAAGGATTTGTTGGCGGTCGGGCGGCGCCGCGCCGTGCCGCGCCCTTCGGGGGGCGGCGGATGCGCGAAGCCATATCGCGGCAGAAAGCAGCGCGGAGCTGTCCACCAGAGGGAAGCTCTTAATTTGCAGAAGTTGCCGCCCCCACGGGGGCGCCCGCTAAGCGGGTAAGTTCGGAGGAATGAAATGGAAGAGATAAACGTCAGCGCAGTATCCAGGGAGCAGATCGGAGTCAAAGGCGCCCTGTCGAAAACCCGGGCGGAGAAGAAAATCCCGGCGGTCGTATACGGCGGCACCAAGCCTTCCGCCGCGATCACGATAGCCTCGAAGGATCTGGGCAAGCTCTTTAAGATGGGCAACAACACCATCGTCCACCTGGACATGGCCGGCACCAAGGACACGGTGCTCCTCAAGACCGTGCAGCGCCACGCCGTTTCCGGCGAGCCCGTCCACGCGGATTTCATCCGTGTCGACATGAACGCCAAGATCGAAGTCAAGGTGCACTTCGAGCTTCACGGCGTGTCCATCGACGTCAAGAACAAAGGCGCCATACTGGACCACGTGCTGCGCGAAATAACCGTGCGCTGCCTGCCCAAGGACATCCCGCACCAGATCGACCTGGATATCACCAACCTCGTTCTGGGTACGCCCATTCACGTTAAGGATATCAAGTTCCCCGCAGGTGTCGAGGTTATCGGCGACATGGACCGCGTTGTCGTCCACCTGATGATGCCGAGGGAAGAGGTTGTCGAGGCCGCGCCCGCAGCAGCCGGAGCCGCAGAGCCCGAGATTGTCGCCGCGAAGGGCAAGAAGGAAGAGGAAGGAGCGGAAGGCGCCGCCAAGGACGCGAAAGCCGCGCCCGCGGCCGGCAAGGCCCCCGCTGCGAAGGCTGGCGAGAAGAAGTAAGCGGAGTCTTCTCAGCCTTGCTGAAAGTTATAGCAGGTCTTGGAAATCCGGGGCCCGGCTACCAGAATACCAGGCACAACGCCGGCTTCATGCTGGCGGATGTGCTTAGGGAAAAACTGGACGCCGGGCCTTGGAAATCCTGGAAAGACGGCGAGTGTTCCCGCGCTTCCCTTCCGGGAGGCGGAGAACTGCATATCATCAAGCCCCTGACCTACATGAACAATTCCGGGCTGATGGTCGGCGCGTTCTGCCGGTTTTATAAGGTGTCTCCGGCGGAGCTTCTCGTCGCGTATGATGACATGGCGCTTGAGTGCGGCCGCGTGCGGCTGCGCCTCTCCGGTTCAGCCGGAGGGCATAACGGCATGTCCAGCGTGCTGTCTCATCTTGGTTCGCAGTCCATTCCCCGCTTGCGCATAGGGGTGGGGTCCTGCCGGGAAGGTGGAGCCGGTTGGAAAAATTTCGTGCTGTCCGGCTTCTCCAAAACGGAGAAGGAAGCCTTTGAACAGGGCCTCTCGCTTGCCGCTGAAGCCGCCATGCTGGCGGTGGACAGGGGTGTTGAAGCCGCAATGAACAAGTACAACGCGGCAAAGCCGGCCGGATGCTGAACTACGGGCAGGGGGGAGGAATCATGTTGCCTTGGATGGTTATAG
>CAYPTM010000241.1:0-4574 GCA_964413345.1 uncultured Elusimicrobiales bacterium | reverse complement strand
CCGCTGGGCTTCTTCGCCGCGGGCCTGCACATGATAGGGCACGCTCTTGCGAAAAGCATGGCCTTCATGAGCGCCGGCTATCTTGTCGAACAGGCCGGGACAAGGAAAATTTCCCGTCTGGCCGGCTCCATATCGGCTTTTCCCCAGGCGGCACTGGTGTTCCTCCTTTCGACGCTGGCGCTCGCGGGCCTGCCGCCGTTCTCCATATTCGCCAGCAAGTTCGGCATGATAACCTCGCTGGCCGAGGCGGGCAAGGTGAAGACGGCCGCGCTGGCCGCCCTGCTTCTGGCCGCTGTCGGCGCGGGCCTTTTCCGGCACGCCATAACCATAGTTTTCGGCACGCGGCCCCTTTCCCGGAAGGCGGCGCAGCATCACGGGAAACCGCACACGCTGCCAACCGGAATGCTCATATGGGCCGCGGGTTTCATGCTGCTCATGGCCATGCTCGGCGTTTTCATGCCGCACTGGCTTTATGACCTTATTTCCTGGTCGCATCATTCCATAGTAGGACAGGAAGTGTTATGGCGGTAACCCACGAATACGCGATTCAGGAGCTTTCCCTGAACCTCGGCATACAGCCGGAGGAAATGGATACCTTCCCGGGAGGGGTGCTGATAAAGTGTCCCCAGGCCCGTCTCCGCGAACTGATAACCACCTTCGCCCGCTGCGAGAAGGCCAGGCTTGCCTCGGTAATCTGCACCGACGACAGAAAGTCGTCCGGCTCTTTCGGGCTGCGTTACCTGTTTTCAATGGGCTGGCAGGGGATCTACGTCTGTTTCGAGACCTCGGTCCCGCAGGAAACCCCGGTTTTCGAGTCCGTGGCCCGCGTCGTTCCGGCGGCCAGCCGTTTCGAACGGGAGATAAGCGAGTTCTTCGGTTTGAAAGCCGAAGGCAATCCGGACGACAGGGGTCTCATACTTCATGAGGACTGGCCCGCCGGCTGCCATCCCCTGCGCAAGGATTTCGCACAGGGCACGCGCCCGCCGCGCAGCCAGGACGGCCGGTTCGATTTCACCCGCGTGGAAGGCGAAGGCGTTTTCGAAATACCGGTAGGTCCCGTGCACGCCGGCATAATCGAACCCGGCCATTTCCGCTTCTCCGTGGCCGGAGAGCCCATAATCAATCTGGAAATACGCCTCGGTTTCGTGCACAAGGGAATAGAAAAACTCGCCGAGGGCAAAACAATCGCCGAAGCGCTGCCCCTTTGCGAAAGGATTTCAGGCGACGCCTCCTTCTCCCACGCGCTGGCCTACTGCCAGGCTGTGGAGATGATGACAGGGGCGCAGGTGCCGGCCCGGGCGAAACATCTCCGCGTCATTTTCGCGGAGCTGGAACGCATTTACAACCACATGGGCGACTTGGGCGGCATAGCGACCGACGTGGCTTTTTCATTCGCCTCCATGCAGTATCTCCGGCTGAGGGAGCTCACCCTTCGCCAGAACGAGGGACTTTGCGGGCACCGCCTGCTGCGCGGAACTCTTGTTCCTGGCGGAACCGCCCTGGACCTGACGGCGGACCAGACGGCCTCGCTGGTCAAATTTACGGACGGCATGATGACCGAACTGGACCAGCTCCAGTCGCTTATGCTCGAAACCGACTCTCTGATGGACCGCGTGGAAAACACCGGCAGGACGTTCAGAAAAACGGTGGAGGATTTGGGCGGGGTTGGGCCGGTCGCCCGCGCCTGCGGCATAGACCAGGACCTTCGCAGGGACCTGCCTTACGCCGCCTACAGCGGCCTTCAGTTTGCGGTGGCGCTGCAGGAGGAGGGGGACGTTTCCTCCAGAATGCGGGTCAAGATGGCGGAAGCGAAGGAATCCCTTTCCCTGATAAGGCAGGCGGTCATATCCCTGCCGGAAGGCCCGGTGGCGGCAAAGCTGCCTCCTGTGTCCGAGGGCAAGTGCGCCATAGGCTGGGTGGAATCCTCCCGCGGGGAGATAGTGCATTTCCTCCGCGCCGGAAAGGACGGCAGGATAGACCGCCTTAAAATAAAGTCTCCGTCCTTCGTCAACTGGCCGCTGCTGGGGTTTGCGGTGCGCGGCGATATAGTGCCGGACTTCCCGCTCGACAATAAAAGCTTCAATCTCTCTTATTCCGGAAACGACAGGTGAGCCATGTTCTCCATCATTAAGAAAAATCTCAGCACCGGCTTCCCGGCCATAGAAGTCGGGCCGGAACCCGGTGACAGCATTGAACTGATGGGCGAAAAACTGGCCGAAAAGCTGAAAGGCCTCGGCGGCGGACGTTCCCTTCACGTGCGCGAGGTGGACGCAGGCTCCTGCAACGGCTGTGAAATAGAGATAACCGGCCTCTCTACTCCTCATTACGATATCGAGCGCTTCGGCGTCCATTTCGTTGCCTCTCCGCGCCACGCGGACGTGCTGCTCGTCACCGGACCGGTGACCCGCCAGATGGAAGCCGCGCTGCTTAAAACCTACGAAGCCGCGCCGGACCCCCGCATCGTCATAGCCTGCGGGGACTGCGCCATAAACTGCGGCGTCTACGCCGGCAGTTACGCGGTTTCCGGACGCGTGGAGGACTTCCTGCCCGTCCACATCAAAATAAAGGGCTGTCCGCCAAAGCCGGAAATACTCCTGAAAGCCTTCGTGGCCGCAGCTTCCCTGCTGAAATAACTTCTTCCGGGCGTGACCAAATAGGGTGGTCATATCCAATCCAAATTCAGTAGAATCTGGGTGTGATGGTTGCGCGTTCAAATCCCGCCCACGGGGGAATCTGTGTTTGAAAACGCCGAGCTGGGCCTTGCCATGGACAAGACGCTTTTTTCGAAAAAAGCGCCGGCTGTCCGCTATCAGCTTCTGGAACTCCAGCGCAGGCTGAGGGAAAGCCAGTTCCCTGTCATCATTGTCATCGCCGGGGATGAAGGCGCCGGCAAGGGCGAGACGGCCAACCTCCTCACGGAGTGGTTCGACGCTCGCGGCGTTTCTACTGAGGCCTTCTGGCGTCCCACCGATGAGGAGACACTCCGTCCGAAGCACTGGAAATTCTGGCGGGCGCTGCCTCCGAAAGGGAAGATAGGCATATTCATCGGGGCCTGGTACGGCGAGCCCATCAACGGACGCGTTTACCGCAAGAATTCCAAGGACGGCTTTCACGCCGAACTGGAACGCATCAACGATTTCGAGCGCCTGCTCTCCGACAGCGGGGCGCTGGTGCTCAAATACTGGTTCCACCTCTCGCGCAAGGCGCAGAAGCGAAGGCTGGAAAAGCTGGAGAAGGATCCACAGACCCGCTGGCGCGTTTCTCCCCAGGACTGGAAGCATTACGCGAAGCATGACCGCTTTTCCAGAATAGCCTCCGAGGCGCTGACCGCCACCGACACCCCCGCCGCGCCCTGGCACGTTATAGAAGCGGAAAACGACACTTACCGGAACTACACCGTCGCATCCCAAGTCATGGCGGCCCTGAAGGGGCGGCTCGACGCGGCTCCCCTCCCCGGGGTGAAACATTCGCCGGACAGGCCAAGGCCCGCCGCCGACAGCGTTATCACCAGGCTGGACCTTGCGCAGAAGCTTTCTCACTCCGATTATTCAAAGCAGATGGCGAAACTGGAGTACCGTCTGGCCGGACTTTCCCGCGCCCTGGCGGATTCGAAAAAATCGCTGATACTCGCCTTCGAAGGCAACGATGCCGCCGGCAAGGGCGGCACAATACGCCGCGTGGCCCGGATAATGGACTCGCGCCTTTACAGGATAATACCGGTCTCGGCTCCAACCGACGAGGAGAAATCGCACCCGTATCTCTGGCGGTTCTGGCGGCATGTTCCCATGCGGGGGCGGGTCGCCGTTTTCGACCGCACATGGTACGGCCGGGTTCTGGTGGAACGGATAGAAGGCTTCTGTTCCCCGGAAGAATGGCAGCGGGCCTACGCCGAGATAAATTCATTCGAGAGCCAGCTGGCGGATTCCGGGGCCATAATGCTCAAGTTCTGGCTGGCAATCTCGCGGGAAGAACAGCTGCGCCGTTTCAGGGAAAGGGAAAAGACTCCCTGGAAGCGCTACAAGATAACCGACGAGGACTGGCGAAACCGCGACAAGTGGGGCGCATACGAGGCCGCCGCCTGCGACATGTTTGAAAAGACTTCCACGCAGGCCGCGCCCTGGCACATCATAGAATCCAACGACAAGTTTTTCGGGCGGGTCAAAACTCTCCGCGCCGTGGTGGAGGCGCTGGAAAACAATCTTTAGGAGCATGCCATGACACCAATCAACGGACAGCAGACTGCCGCGCCGGTTTTCACGGTGGGCATCATGACAAGGGCGGAGATGGACACCGCCGTGGAGTGGGCGGAAAAGGAAGGCTGGAATCCCGGCCTTTCAGACGCGGAGGTCTTTTACAACACCGACCCGCAGGGTTTTTTCGCGGCCAGAAGCGATGCGGGGGAGCCGCTGGGCTTCATATCAGCGGTAAAGTATCCGGTTGAAGGCGGGGGGAAAAAGCATTCGGCGGGGTTTGGCTTCATAGGCTTTTTCATCGTGCGCCCGGACCTGCGCGGCGGAACCGCTTATGGCGCACCGCAATTGGCGAATACGGCAGGATACGCGGGGACGCTTTCT
>CAYPTM010000240.1:0-4609 GCA_964413345.1 uncultured Elusimicrobiales bacterium | reverse complement strand
TCCTCAATGTCGTTACCGCCACATTCAAGGTCGCTACTGTGTTTGTTCCGCCGCTTGCCGCCCCCGCCGGGGCCGCCAAGCCGTGATTCGGTGCGCTTATGAAAAAATACGCTAAGCTTTTTGAGACGGTTATCCTTGTTCTGGCGCTGGCCATTCCCGCCTGGCTCTTTTACAATTTCTGGTGGGGCGGCAAGCGTTCCAAAAAGGGCGCGTCCTCCCGGCCCATGGTGACAGTGCCTGTCAGCGGGACCAGCAAGGCGGTGTCTGCCGCAGGAACCCCTGCCCCGCAGTCTTCTACTGCCGCGCCGGCCGCTATGCCGGTTCATGTGTCCAGTCCGGTGGCTGCCCCTACTGCTTCCGCCGCTGTCCGTCTGGCCTCTCCCGATGCCGCGCCCGGGGGCGATTCCATGGTTTCCGATATCGCTGTTTCCACGGCTGCCCAGGTGGTTTCTTTTTCGATGAAAAAGGGGCGCAACCCCTTCCTCTCTCCCGAGGATTACGACAGGATCAAGGCTGAAGAGGAGCGCAAGCGTCTGGAAGCGGAGCGCCAGGCGTATGAAGATGAGCTTGCGAAAAGGGCTATAAAGGAGAAGCAGAAGATTATCGCACTCGGTTTGCCCCAGGACATTTCCCTGCAGGGACTGATAGGCGACCAGGCCATCATTAATGGCAGGACAATTTCGATCGGGCAAACAATTAATGATGCAAAGCTTGTCAAAGTCGGCATCGATTATGTCATCCTGCGTTCCGGGTACAGGAATTTCTACTACAACATGGATGGCAAGATGTTTGAAATTGACAGAAATGGCAAGCGGGTTCAGCGGTAAGACTGCCTGAGAGCGGCGTCCGGCTGCAAAATTCCTTTGAACCGGACCTGCATTACTGCTATATTGATATCATACGGGTTGCCGGCGGCCTTATGGCCGGCACTCAAGATTTGCATGTTAACACGGAGGATGTCTATGAAAAAAATGTCAGTTCTGCTGTCCGCGCTGCTCGCCGGGCAACAGATCGTCGTGCCGGCCTGCGCCGTTTTCGCCCAATCCGATGAGGGGGACATCGCCCCGCAGTTCCAGCAGGAACCGGCTCCGGCCGTCTCCGCGTCTGACAGCGGCGTCATATCTCCCAATGAAACGGAAGTAGTTCTCCCGAAGGCGACCACGCCCGGCACTCCTCTGGATTCCGTGCAGATTGGCGGTAAGATTTCCACTCCTCTGTATGAGCAGGCCGAAGCTGTTTCCCCTCTGGAAACACGCATCTCCGTCCGTGTAAACAATGTCCCGCTCCCGACTTTCCTGGACAGCATTTCCTCGCAGGCCCACGTCAATTTCCTTCTTAACGAAGGCCTTGAGAACAAGCGCATAACCGCCTATCTGCACCAGGTCACGGTGCGCGAAGCTCTCCAGATACTCCTCCAGATCAAGGGCCTCACCTATCAGAGAATCGGCCGCAGCAGCACTTACGTCGTTGCCGCCCGTTCCAAGGAAGCGCCCAACCTCATAACCAAGATTTATACCCTCAATTACATCTCGCTGATAGCGGGGCAGAGCACCGCCAGCGCGATGAACGCCATTTCCTCGCAGGACGTCACGTCCCGCGCTACGTCAAATATGACGACGGATTCCTCCTCCGGCACGGACAGTTCTGGCGGCGGGTCAATCGTCGGCGCCGGCGGCGGTGACAGCGGGGTTTCGATTCTGAGCGTCCTTCAGAGCGTGCTTTCCAGAAATGGCCGTCTTGCCGTGGAGCCCAGAACCAACAGCCTTATCGTTACGGACATGGCCGAGGTGTTCCCCCAGGTCGAGCAGATACTTTCCGAACTTGACCGCAAGGCTCCGCAGGTGCAGATCGAGGCGCAGATAGTCGAAATCAACCTTGACCGCCTGAATGAACTCGGCATCGAGTGGGGCGGCAGCCGCGGTGAAATGGCCACCTTCACCGGCCCTTCCCGCGCAACGGACTATCTGGTGCGCCCGGGTTTCTTCTCCGGCGACAGCTGGAAAAATTTCTTCGGAGACCCCACCACTGCCAATGGCGCGATCACGCCCGGTTCTCTCAGCCTTTCGCAGCTCCAGGCCACGCTCCGCGCGCTGGTTTCCCGCGCCGAAGCCAGATACCTCGGCAGACCCAAGGTCGTCACGATCAATAACAAGTCCGCCATCATAACCATCACCAAGGACGCGGCCGTGGGCCTTTCCTCCGTGTCCAACAGCGGCACTTCCAGCAGCACCACGAACACCAGCGTGGAAAGAAGAAGAATCGGCGTGACGCTCATCGTCACTCCGCAGGTCAACAAGGAAGGCTATATAACACTCAACGTCCAGCCTTCGTATTCCGACGTGCAGTCTTCCGCCATAACAATCACCGGGCAGTCCACGGTGTATGACCCCGTAAGCCGCGGTGTTTCCACCCTGGTCCGCGTCAAGAATGGCCAGACCATAGTGCTGGGCGGTCTGCTGCAGACCACCGAATCCAAAACCGTCCGCAAGGTGCCGCTGCTCGGTTACATACCCATTGTCGGATGGTTCTTCACCAGCGTCAGCCAGGAAAACAAGAAGACGGACCTCGTCCTTTTCCTGACGCCGACCCTGCTTATAGACTGATTTACCTGTGAGGCGCTGAAGGTCCTATGTCAGACCAGAAACTTGGAGAAATACTCGTAAAGTCGGGCAAGCTGACGGAAGAGAAGATTGCCGTCGCCCTTAAGTATCAGGCGCAGAACAAATGCCTGATGGGCGACGCGCTTGTCAAACTCGGCTTCTGTTCCGAGGAGGACGTCTACATGGCGCTCTCCAAACAACTGGGCGTGCCCTACGCCTCCAAGGAAAACCGCATTCTTAACCCCGAAAAAAGCCACGGGGTGGACAAGATGGTCAACGAAAAGTACGCGCGCGAGCATTTCCTCGTGCCCCTTTTCGTGGAGGACCAGTCCATAGCGGTGGCTATGGCCGACCCCACCAACATGCTTGTCATGGACAACCTCCGTCTGATGACGAACATGGAGGTCCAGCCGTTCATAGCCACCAAATCCCAGATATTGAAGGTCATCGACCAGCTCTACCAGTCCAGCGACCTTATTGAAAAAGCGCTTGAAATCCAGTCTTCCGGCAAGGATACGGCCACGGCGGAAGACCTCAACATGGACGACAAGCTGGACCTGGACAAGCTTATCGTCGGCGACAGCAAGGGCGCGCAGTCAATCCGCATCGTCAACGCCATTCTGAAGCAGGCCATCGCGGAGCGCACTTCCGATATTCACCTTGAACTGTTCGATGAACGCGTCAGCCTGCGCTTCCGCATAGACGGCATACTCTACGAGCGCACTCCGCCTCCGAAGGACCTGGTCTCCACCCTGATTTCGCGCATAAAGATTCTTTCCAAGCTGGATATCGCCGAGCGGCGTCTGCCGCAGGACGGCAACTTCCCTCTGCGCTTCCAGAACCGCACCATTGAAGTCCGCGTCAGCGTCTGTCCCACCGTGTTCGGCGAAAAAATGGTTCTTCGTATTCTGGACAAGGGTGCGGTGGAGCTCAATATTGAAAAGCTCGGTTTCGAACCGCGCCAGCGCGACGACTTCCTGAAAGCGGCGAATTTCCCGCACGGCCTCATATTCCTGACCGGTCCCACCGGTTCCGGTAAAACCACGACTCTGAACGCTCTGCTTTCCACCATCAAGTCGCCGGACTATAATTTCATGACGCTGGAGGATCCAGTCGAATACAAGCTGGAGGGCATCAGCCAGGTCCAGGTGAAACCGCAGATAGGTTTCACTTTCGCGGCCGGCCTCCGCTCCTTCCTCCGTCAGGACCCCGATGTCATACTGGTCGGCGAAGTCCGCGACCAGGAGACGGCGGAAGCCTGTCTCCGCGCCGCCCTGACAGGTCACCTGGTTCTTTCCACCCTGCACACTAACGACGCCCTGGGCGCCGTTCCCCGTCTGGTGGATATGGGCATGGAGCCGTTCCTGCTGGCCAATTCCCTGGTGCTGGTGGCGGCGCAGCGTCTCGCCAGGATGATTTGCCCCTACTGCAAAAATCCTTATCGACCGGACCAGAAACTGGTGGACCAGATAATGAAAGAGGCTCATTTCGACACTCCGCAGGATCCTGCGAAATGGGTGTTCTACAAGGCGCATGGCTGCGACAAGTGTTCAAAGACCGGCTACAGCGGCCGCCGCGCCCTTTACGAGATTTTCTTCGTCACGGAAGAGATGCGCAACGTAATTTACAAGACGCAGGATATCTCCCAGCTTAAGGAAGCGTCGGTGCGTTCCGGCGCGTGGAACCTGCGCGCCAGCGGTTGGCGCAAGGTCGTGCGCGGAGAGACCACCGTCGAGGAAATCCTCTCCGTGACGATGGGAGACTGATTATATGCCCAAATTCGCTTACACTGTCCAGGATGCGCAGGGCAATGCCTCTAACGGCATCATGGAGGCGGTGGACGAAGACCAGGCCGTACTCGTTCTCCAGAACAAGGGGATGTTCATCCTCTCCATACATCTGGAGGCGGAGTCCAAATCTTTGCCCATGTTCAAGCGCATCAAGGGGGGCAAAGTCCGGGGACAGGACCTGGCTTTCTTCGCCGAGCAGCTGGCCACCATGCTTTCCGG
>CAYPTM010000239.1:0-4616 GCA_964413345.1 uncultured Elusimicrobiales bacterium | reverse complement strand
GGGTGGTTTTCTTCTCGATGGAATCCAGCACCTTCTGGGAACCGGACTCCACGCCAAACAAAACCTCCCTGCAGCCGGCCGCGTACAGCGCAGCTGCAAGTTCCGCGTCCATGTGGTCAACGCGGCTGGAACAGGTCCACAGCAGGCCGGGACACTCCCTGCGAATGAGTGAGCAAATCTCCAGTGCGCGCGGCTTCCTCATCAGGAATGAATCGTCCCATATCAGAATCTCGCCCACGCCGTGTTTCTCCACAAGGAGCTTTATCTCGCCTATCACATTCTCCGGCGACCGGAAGCGGACGCCGCCCTTGAACACGCTGTTATGGCTACAGAAGGCGCATTTATAGGGGCAGCCCCTGCTTGTCACTATTGCGCCGACGGGCTTGTCGGTCAGGCGGCGGGAAGCTGGCAGGGTATAGCGGCCCATGGGCATAAGGTCGTAGGCCGGGAAAGGGATGTCATCCAGCGAGGCGAAAAACGGCCTCTCCCCCGTTTCAGCGATTGCGCCGTCCGCCCCACGGTAAAAAATCCCCCTGACAACCGACAGGTCCGTTTTATTCCTGAGCGCAGATAGCAGTTCCGCTATGGTCTCCTCCCCTTCGCCCCTGACCACGAAATCGAAATCGGGATTCTTCAGTATTTCGTGGGGGAGAGCGGAAGGATGAACGCCGCCCGCGATTACATGAATATCCGGGCTGACGCCCTTCACTAGCGCGGCAAGCCCGGCCGAGGTATTATGGGCCGAGGTACACATGGAGATACCGACGGCGAAAGGCCTCTCCCGCGCCACCAGAGCGGAAAAATCCGCAGGAGAAAGGCGTTCTATGCTGTTGTCCAGAATCCTCACGCCAAAACCCCTGGCGCGGACCCAGGACGCGATGTAGCCAACGCCAAGAGGCGGCGTAATGCCGGTGGAGCCGGAGAGGATTTTGGCCGAGTCAGGCTGATGCGGTATTACGAGGAGAAGGTCAAGCGCGCTCATCTGGGCACCAGCGTCCTTGTGACGAATTTTTTCAGCATGAGGGCGAAGGCCGACGGGGTTTTGACAGGGAAATCGCGCACTATGCGCCAGAGCCTTGCCGGGTTGAAATAGAAACGGGTGTTGAAGGCGCGCTTAAGGCCGCGCAACTGGCTGTCGCTGAGAGGAGAGCAGTTGACGAACTCGGAATACGCGCTGTAGGTTCCCGTGTCGTTGAAAGCGGTGACGGCGCGCCCCTCGTCCAGCCCGTCGCCCAGCTCCGTCCCCCTGTAACCCAGGGTGAACGCTATCATGCAGGTGTGAAGGTTGAGGGAACAGCCGTAACGGACGGTTTCAAGCGCCTCCTCATAAGTCTCGCCGGGGAAACCCAGCATGAAAAAGCCGTGGGTGAATATGCCGCGCTTCACGCTCATGTCCACCACCCGGCGCAGCTTGTCCAGATTCACGTTTTTCTTTATGGCCTTCTGAAGACGCGGGCTGGCGGTTTCTATGGCCACGCTCATGAACCTTACGCCCGCGCGGGCGAAAAGGTCTATCAGCTCCTCATCAAGAATGTCGCCGCGCACGCCGTTGCACATGTAGATGCCGATGTCCATTTTTTCGGCGATGAGGCGGCGCATTATTTCGGCGGCGCGTTCCCTGTCCCAGTTGAAGATATCGTCCAGCAGTTCGAAATGGCGTATGCCGCGCGCATAAAGGGCGCGGAACTCGGAGATGACGCGTTCCGGAGAATGCGCCCTGAAATTCTTGCCCATCACGTTATGGCAATAGGTGCAGCGGTAGGGACAGCCGCGGGAGGTAAAAAGGCTCATGTAAGCCGTGTTATGCAGGAAAGGCGTATGCGGAACGAAGGACGAATAACGCCTGAAATCCACAAGATCCCAGTCAGGCAGCGGGAGGGAATCAAGATTCCCGACAAAAGGGCGCCTGGGAGTGAAAACGGGAGCGCCGTCCTTCATAAACGCTATGCCCACCACGTCTTCCAGAGGTGAATTTTTCTCAAGCGCGCGGGTCAGTTCCACGGTGGTCAGCTCGCCTTCTCCAATCACAACCGCGTCCAGGCCGTTGGACAGGCATTCCGCCGCGTAGCCGGTCGGGTGGGGCCCCCCGGCAATGGTCTTGACGCCGGGCAGCAGGCGCTTTGCAAGCGCGGCGCAGTCGTAAAGGGACTTACCCTCGGCGGTAATGGCGCTGAAAGCCACGATATCAGGCCGCCACGAAGAGATGGTTTCAGCGAGCCGCGCGGGCGCGTTCTGCTCCGCGTCCATATGGAGAAGGCGGATGTCGCCGTAGCCCGCGGCCTTCAGCGCGGCCGAGACATACAGCAGCCCGAGAGGCGGAGTCACCTGCCCGTAATTATGGTTTAGCGCGGCCTTTACAAGAAGTATCTTCATCTGCGCCTCATGTCCCCGGCGAAATTATGGGCCTGGTGCCGCAGTATCGTGGCCAGCCCGCGCAGGTAACGAAATATCTTGCCCGGAGTCCGCCAGGACAGGCACTTGGCGAACCTGCCCCAAATATACGACGGACGGAAAAAGAAGCGGCGGAAGGCATTCTTCTGCGTTTCGACAAGTTCCTCGCGCGACAGTCCGCACATGGAAAGAGGCGGCAGCCGGGAGGAGAAAAGCTTCACATAGTCGTTCCAGGAGGCGGTGGCGGGATTTATCAGCCCGTCCGACACAGCCCGGCGGAACAGTTCGGACCCCGGCAAGGGAACCAGCACGCAGAAAGCGGCGTAATCAGGATCCTTTTCGATGAAAAATTCCACCGTCTTTTTTGCCGTGGCGGCGGTCTCCCCCGGCAGGCCGATTATGAGGGAACAAAAGGAGGAGAGCCCGTGCCTGCGGCACAGTTCCACGGCATGGGCCGTCTGCGCCGCACGGATATCCTTGTGAATGCCCTCAAGTATGGCGTCGTCGGCCGATTCCGCGCCGAACAAAAGTTCCCGGCAGCCGCAGCGGTAAAAAGCCTCATAGAGCTCGTCGGAAGCATGGTCCACACGGCTGTAACAGCTCCACAGCAGACCCGGGCGGATGGAGCGTATGCCCTCCGCTATGGCTATGGCGCGGGCGGTGTTTACGGTAAAGGTGTCATCCCATATTATAAGCTCCCGGATATCGTAATCCCGGACTAGGAGGCGGACTTCCTCCAGCACGTTTTCCACGCTACGCTGGCGCAGGGCGGCGCCGAAAACCGCGTTGGCGCAGAAAGCGCAGCGGTAGGGACAGCCGCGGCTTGTTATTATCGCGCCCATGTTGCCGGAAGAAAGCCGTCTGGAAAGCGAGGGGTGATAGGATTCCATCGGAAGCAGGTCGTAGGCAGGAAAGGGGATGGAATCTATATCGGCTATGGGCGCGCGCGGATGTGTCACGCGCACGGCTGAGCCATGTTTATAGGCTATGCCGTTTACGGCGTCCACCGGCCCGCCGGACTTTATGGCTGAAAGCAGTTCTGCGCAGGTCTGCTCACCCTCCCCGAAAATGGCGAAATCAATCTCCGGCATGGCGGCGCAGTCAGCCGCGAGGGCACTGGCGTGATGCCCGCCCAGCAATACCGGGGTGGAAGGCTTGAGTTTTTTGAAGGCGGAGGCCAGCGCGCGCGCGGTGGATATATTGGTGGTGGAGGAGGTGAAACCCACGGCCACTGGGTCCAGCTCCGCGGCGTAGCGCGCAAAAGCCTCCGGTGACATCAGCTTGACGCAGTTGTCGAGAATGACCGGCGCAAACCCCGCGCGGCGCAGGTAGGCGGCTATATACGCTATGCCAAGCGGCGGCGTGATACCTGCCACCGAGGCGTTCAGCCACGAGGACGCGGGGAGTTCTGGCGCGACAAGGAGAATGTCCGGCCTGTTCATTTTTTCGACGCCTCCCTCAGCACGGTTGCCCCGTCCAGCACATAGGTTTCGGCAAGAACGCGCCGGCCCTTTTTCTGCGCCAGGGCGTAAAGCGCGAAATTTCCACCGGAATCAGCGGCAGTCTTGAGGCTGCGGTCGAGGAAAATGTAAAACCAGTGTTTCGGCCCGTTGAGATAATGCCCGTAACAGGAGGATTCCACTACAAAAAGCGT
Source organism: uncultured Elusimicrobiales bacterium (assembly GCA_964413345.1). GTDB lineage: Bacteria > Elusimicrobiota > Elusimicrobia > Elusimicrobiales > Elusimicrobiaceae > CAYPTM01. The sequence continues at coordinate 571 of CAYPTM010000239.1, read as the reverse complement.
GACGCCCTCTTCCCTGACAAGTTTCGCGGCCGGCTCAAGCGAGGAGGAATAATACGCCCGGAGGTTTTTCTCGATTCTCCCATCCAGATAGGCGGAGTCGATGAAGGAACCGCGCGCGGCGGGCAGGATGTCCAGCCATATGGGATGGAAATAGACGGGCCGTGCGGCGAAGAGGGGAATGAACTTTGAATATTCGGGATGCGCCAGCACGAGGGCATCCTTCGGCTGCGACCCGATGAATTCGTAAAGCGGCTTTTGGGAACGGAAGTCATAGACTCCGGCCTCGGCCGTGGTCATGCTGCCGCCCACCAGCAGAACAAGCAGGGAAATGGAGGTGAAAACCACTTCGGCCCGACGCAGACCCTGCATTGCCAGCCAGAATAGAACCACGGAAAACAGAGGCAGGGCCAGCACGGTCTGGCGTGAAGCCCCTCCCGGCGAAGCAAAGGCAAGCACGCAAAATGCGGCCATGAAAGCCGCTCCGAACAGAACGAAGCCCCTGGGAATAACCGAAAAATTCCTCCTGACCGCCAGCACCGCCGCGCCTCCGGACAGGAATAACAGCGTGAGG
>CAYPTM010000238.1:0-4622 GCA_964413345.1 uncultured Elusimicrobiales bacterium | reverse complement strand
CTCCTTTTTCATGCTCCTGTCGACACTGCTTTACCTGCGCTGGAAACAGACGCCGGGGAAAAAGCTGCTGCTCCTTTCGCTGGCGGCGTTCCTGCTGTCGCTGATGGCAAAACCAATGGGCATAACCCTGCCGCTCATTCTGCTGGCGCTGGATTATTTCGACGGCAGAAAGCCCGACCTGAAGGCCGCCTGGGAAAAATGGCCCTACTTCGCCCTGTCGGCGGTGTTCGGCCTCCTGACACTGTTTACCGTGACGGAAGCGCAGGTATACTTCACGCGCCCGGGCTATGCGCGGTGGGATTATATCTGCTCCGGTTTTTACGGACTGCTCTTTTACACGCAACGGCTTTTCCTGCCGACAGATCTGTCCGCCATATATCCGTTCCCCGCGCCGGGCCATCTGCCCCTGATGTGGAAGCTGTCTCCTCTCCTGGTTACGGTTTTTTTCGGGGCCATATGCTGGTTTTTCAGAAGGAGCAAAGAGACTCTTGCCGCCTGCGCGATATTCCTGGTTTCGCTGGCTCCCGCGCTACAGTGGATACCGCTGGCGCCTTCGCTCGCCTTCGACCATTACACTTATATCGCCTATCTCGGGCCCTTTCTGCTTGCGGGCAAACTGGCGCTGCACTGCCCGTCCGGAAGGGAAAAAGTCCTTGCGGTTTTCGCCGCCGCGCTGCTGGCGCTATACCTTGCCGGAACTCACGGCCGCTGCTCGCTCTGGGCGGACGACGAGGCCCTGTGGGGCGACGCGATAGCCAAACAGCCCTCCTCGACACTGGCGCTGCTTAACAGGTCCGAAGCCAGGATACGGAAAAACGACCTTGCCAGCGCGGAGAGCGACCTGGCCGCTGCGCTCAGGCTTGAGCCGCGCTACGCGCAGGCCTACGCTAACAGGGGCGCGCTGCGCTTCCGGCGCGGACAGAACAGTGAGGCCATGGAGGATTTTTCCGCCGCGCTGAAACTGGACGGCGCGAACACCGTTGCGCTTATAGGGCGCGGAGCCATAAGCGCCCTCGAAGGGAAACGTGGCGACGCGCTGCGAGATTTCGACAGGGCCGCCGAACTGGACCCGTTCCTGACGGACGCCGCGGAAAACGCCGCCGGAATATACCTGTTATCCGGCGACACGGACTCCGCGATAGGCAGGCTGGAAAAAACACTTTCGCTGAAGCGCACTCCGGGAGCCCTAGCGCTTATGGCGCAGGCCAGGCTAATGCGCGGAGAAGTGGCGGCGGCGATGGACGCGGCGGAAGCCGCGCTGGCAATGGACCCGAAAAACCATACCGCCCTATCGGCAAAAGGAGCCGCCCTCTACATGACCGGCAACACCGCCGCCGCGCTGCACAACCTTGAAGAGGCGGCCCGCCTGAATCCTGCCAGCGTGAACGCCCACCTTTATCTTTCACTGTCGCTGGCGGCTGAAGGCCGATGCGCGCAGGCCAGAAAAGCCCTTGCCGCGGCGCAAAATCTCGCGCCGGCCGCAAAGTTCACGGAAGCGGACACGGCCATATCAAAATGCAAGGAACGGCCATGAATCCAGTTTCTCCAACCCGGCAAAGACAATTGGCAATAGCGGCGGTTCTGGCGGTCACGGCTCTCGCCTTCCTTCCGGCGCTTAAGGCCGGTTATCTGGTGAACTGGGACGACCCGGAATACCTGTTCAGCAATCCGCTGGTGACGAACGGCGGCTTCTGGAATCTTTTCACCAGCTTGCACAGGGGACTTTACAAACCGCTTACCCTCGCGACATTCTGGCTTGAATACCATCTTTTCGGCTTTCACGCGTGGCTCTCGCACGGGATAAACCTAGCGCTCCATCTTTTCAACACCGCGCTGGTGTTCAAACTGGCCGAAACCCTTCTGCGCCCCACGACAGCGGAAAGCAAAACGCCGCGCTGGACCGTGCCGTTGATAACCGCGCTGGCATTCGGCATACATCCCATGCACTCCGAAAGCGTGGCCTGGGTGGCGGAAAGAAAAGACGTGCTTTACTCGTTTTTCTTCCTGCTCTCAATGCTCTTTTATCTTTCATACAGGGAGAACGGAAGCCGGAAGAGCTACGCCGCCTCCTGCGGGGCGCTGCTCTTTTCGCTGATGGTCAAACCCATGGGCATAACCATGCCGGTGCTTCTCCTGCTTGTCGATTATCTCCAGCATCGCCGCTTCGACCGCCCGGCATGGACGGACAAACTGCCATACTTCATTCTGGCGGCTGGCTTCGCCCTCGCCGGGCTTTTCACGACCTCCTCAAACGGGATGATTTACGCGTTCCCTAACTACACGCCCCTTGATAATTTCCTTGTGGGCTGCATGGGACTGCTCAACTATACATGGAGGTTTTTCCTTCCGGCCGGACTGTCAACCCTTTACCCGCTGCCGGATAAAGCGGGCGGCGCGGGAATGCCCTTCTACTTTTACCTCGCCCCGGTCATACTGGCGACGGTTTTCGGCGCGTTGTTCTATTTCCTGCGCAAGAACAAGACGGCGGTTTTTGGCATGGCTTTTTTCCTCGCGGCGGTGCTGCCCGGAGTGCAGTTCATTCCGTCCTCCCCGACCATCGGTTTCGACCACTATACCTATATCTCCTACATCGGGCCCATGCTGGCATGCGCCGTTTTTGCCGCGGCCATGCTTGACCGGGGCGGGCGCGCGGCCAAAACGACGCTCGCTCTTTTGTGCGCGTTCCTGGGTTTTTTCTTCGCGGGGACGCTGCGGCGGAGCATGGTCTGGCATGACAGCGTGACCCTCTGGACGGACGTGCTGGAAAAATACCCCGGCAACAGCCACGCGCTCATAAACCGCGCCGAAGCGGCCATACAGATGGGCCTTGCCGGCGCACAGGTGCGGGAAGACCTGGAGCTTGCCATAAAAAAAGACCCCAAAAACAGTTTCGCTTATTTCAACAGGGGAGTGATGCGCTTCCGGGAAAACAATCTTGCGGGCGCGGAGAGGGACTTCGCGGAAGCGGTGAGGCTCGACAAGGGGAACGCCCCGGCATTCATCGGACGTGGCTCTATATCCGCCATGAAAGGAGATTTTTCATCCGCGCTGACGGACTTCGACAGGGCGCAGGCGCTGAATCCCCTCCTCACGGACGCACTGGTAAACGCGGGGTCGGTATATCTGGCCATGGGGGAAATAGCGACCGCCGTAAAGCGTTTCGAAAAGGCCCTCTCCATAAACCGGGACCTGGACAAGGCTCTGGCGCTGCTGGCTCAGGCCAGGCTGGCGCTGGGAGACGAAGCAGGCGCGGCGGCAGCTGCGGAACGCGCCCTGAAGCTGAACCATATTTCCCCGCAGGCGCTGCTCGTGCGCGGAGAAATGGCCCTCTCTTCCGGGAGCTTCCGGCAGGCCCTTTCCGATTTTGATAAAGTAATCAGTCTGGAGGGACCGACGTTCCTCCCGTGCGCGGGCGCGGCCCAGGCCGCCGCCGCGACAGGCGACTGCGCGTCCGCTGAACGCTATCTGGCCAAGGCGCGCCGCGCGGCACCCAGGGAAGTGGACATATCAATTCTCGATAAAGCAGTCGGAACATGCAAACAGAAAACAACAGACTACAGCGCTTTTACACATACTGCACGCTAGGCCTGCTCACGCTGGCCGCATACATACCGTGCCTGAAGGCCAACTTCACCAACTGGGATGACGACGTTTACGTCACGGCCAATTCGGTCATAAGGGACCTCTCGTGGGACAACGTGGCGCGCATGTTCACCCACCTGCACAGCGGGCTTTACAAACCGCTGGTTATGCTTTCCTTCGCCATCGAATACCATTTTGCCGGGCTGAACCCGGCGGTGTTCCATGCCACGAACGTCGCCTTCCATATAATAAACGCCCTGCTGGTATGCGCGCTTGTGGAGCGCGTCGGCAAGAACCTTACCGCCGGCCTCTGCGCCGGACTTTTGTTCGCCATACACCCGATGCACGTGGAAAGCGTGGCCTGGATAGCGGAACGCAAGGACATGCTTTATTCCTTTTTCTTCCTGACCTCCCTGTGCGGCTATCTCAACTGGAGGGAAAGCCGCTCTAAAACCGACTACGCCATATCGCTGGTCTCGTTCGTGCTCTCCCTCGTCTCGAAACCGATGGGAGTGATGCTTCCGCTCGTCCTTCTGCTGGCGGACTATACGCAGGGCCGCAGGGACATCAGGGGCATGATAAAGGACAAGCTCCCTTACGTCGGGCTGGCGGTGGCTTTCTTCGCGACGGCGCTGTTCACCATCAGCTCGAACAACGTCCTCTTCAAAAGACCCGGCTACACGCCGATAGACCATTTCTTCATAGCCTTCCACGGCCTTGCCCTTTACACCATAAGGATGGTGTTCCCCTTCGGGCTGGCGGCCATATACCCATATCCCGTCAAAACCGGCCCGCTGCTTCCTTTCGTCTATTATCTGGCTTTCCCGGCCTGCACGCTGTTCTACGGCTGGCTTTTGTGGCGTTTCAGAAGGGACAGAAACATAATGTTCGGGCTGCTCTTCTTCCTGCTCACCATCCTGCCGGGCCTGCAGTGGATTCCCCTCACGCCCACGCTGGCCTTCGACCATTATTCCTACATCCCGTACATCGGCCCGTTCTATGTAATGGGGCTTTTCGTGGCCCGCACGCTTGCAATAGGA
>CAYPTM010000237.1:0-4624 GCA_964413345.1 uncultured Elusimicrobiales bacterium | reverse complement strand
ACAGCTTACGGGTCTGGCTGGCGTCGGCATAGCCATATTCGGCGTCCTGTTCGGCATTTTCCTCTTTGTCCGGCGGCTGGTTGTCGGTCCCGAAGTGGAAGGCGTGTTTACGCTGTTTGCCATACTGTTCGTGTTCGCGGGCCTTCAGCTTCTCGCCCTTGGCATAGTCGGGGAATATGTGGGGCGCATTTATCAGGAAGTCCGCAAGCGTCCCCGCTACATAGTCAGGCATGTTTACGGTGGCGGGCGATGAGGGCGGCGGTCTTCGCGTATTCCGAGCTGGGCTGCATCTGTCTTGAGGAGCTGCTGAAACGCGGCGTCGATGTGGTCTGCGTGGTGACGCATCCCGATTCTGCCCATGAAAACATCTGGTTTCGTTCCGTGGCTGAAATAGCCCGCTCCCATAACATAAAGGTATATGAGCTGGATTCCGTTCCCGGGCCGGAATGGAAGGACATTCTTGCCTCTCATAAGCCGGACGTGGTGTTTTCCTTCATGTTCCGCGTGCTTATAAGCGAGGATATCCTCTCGGCGGCGAAGGGCGGGGCCTTCAACTTGCATCCTTCGCTTCTGCCAAAATACCGGGGCCGCGCTCCAGCCAACTGGGTCCTTGTAAACGGAGAGAAGGAGACCGGCCTTACCCTGCATACCATGGTTTCCCGCGCCGATGCCGGGGCCATAGTGGCCCAGTGCGCTGTGCCTATCGGTCCGGACGACGACATAAACGATTTGAACGCCAAGTTCGCGGCGGCCGCTCCGGCGCTTCTCGCTGGAGCCCTGCCCGGCATTGAAAGGGGCGACTATCCCCGTGTTCCGCAGGACGAAGCCGCCGCCACCAAGTTCGGGCGGCGCACTCCCGCCGACGGCGTTTTCTGGTGGAGCTGGCAGGCCGCGCGCATACACAATCTCGTTCGTGCCGTCACCTCGCCCCTTCCCGGCGCCTTCTGCGTCTGCGAGGGGAAAAAACTGCTTGTGTGGAAGACCGCCTCTCCGAAGGGCGGCGGCGCTCCGTCGGGACACGGCACGATAATCAGCGAGGCCCCTCTTGCCGTGGCTACCGGCGGCGGTTCAATAGAGCTTTTGAGCCTCCAGTGGGAGGGCGAGCCGCGCATGGACGCGGCGGACTTCCTCCGTATCTACAATCTTAAGAAAGGCGATTCGATTTGGGAAAGGAGAATAAAATGAAAGTTCTTATACTCGGCGTAAACGGCTTCATAGGCCACCACCTCACCAAGAGGATACTCAGCGAGACCAAGTGGGAAGTGTACGGCATGGACCTCTCTTCCGACCGCGTGGCCCCGCTGCTCGACAATCCGCGTTTTCACTTCGCGGAGGGCGACATCTCCGTCAACAGGGAATGGATAGAGCTCCACGTCAAGAAGTGCGACGCCATTCTTCCCCTTGTCGCCATCGCGACGCCGAAGCTCTACGTCAAGGACCCCGTCCGCGTTTTCAACCTGGACTTCGAGGAAAACCTCAAGATAGTCCGCTACTGCGTGGCCCACAAGAAATACCTCATTTTCCCCTCCACTTCCGAGATATACGGCATGTGCCCGGACGAGGAGTTCAACGAGGACTCCTCCAACCTGGTGCTCGGCCCCATACGCAACCAGCGCTGGATATACAGCGCGTCCAAGCAGCTTCTCGACCGCGTAATCTGGGCTTACGGCGTCAAGGAAGGCCTCCGCTTCACTACCTTCCGCCCTTTCAACTGGATTGGCCCCAACCTCGACAGCCTTAACGCGGCCAAGGAAGGCTCCTCGCGCGTTCTTACGCAGTTCCTCTGGAACATACTGAGCGGCAAACCCCTCCATATCGTCAACGGCGGCGCGCAGCGGCGCTGCTTCACCTACGTATCCGACGGCGTGGACGGCCTCATGCGCATACTTTCCCATCAGGGCGAGGACAAGTACGGCGAGATTTTCAACTTCGGCAATCCCGTCGCGGACAAGTCCATAAAGGAGCTTGCCGAGACGCTTATAAGGGAATACAACGCCCATCCCCTCAAGCCCAAAAACCTGCCCGAACCCCGCCTCGAAGACGTCAGCGAGGAAACCTACTACGGCAAGGATTACCAGGACATGGCGCGCCGCAAACCCGCCATCGCCAAGGCAAAGCGCATACTGGGCTGGGAGCCGAAAGTCGGTTTCGACGAAGCCATACGCAAGACGCTGGACTTCTATCTTGAGCTTTACCGCGACAAGGCGGCGGAGCTGGAACTGGAAGACAACGCCGACTGATGACCCGGAAGCGCATCGCCTTCAAGCTGGACATAGACACCTACCGCGGCATGAAAGAAGGCCTGCCGCGGCTGCTTGATCTGTTCCGCGAAGAGGGCGTGCGTGCCTCCATTTTCGTTTCCTTCGGGCCCGACGAAAGCGGCAAGGCCGTGAAGCGGGTTTTCACAAAGAAGGGTTTCCTTAAAAAGATGTTCCGCACCAACGCCGCGAAGCTCTACGGCTTCCGCACCATGCTGTACGGAACGCTGCTCCCCTCCCCCGCGATAGGGACCGCTTTCCCGGAACTTATACGGCGGGCCGAGGCGGAGGGGCACGACGTCGGCATACACGCCTTCAGCCATGTGCGCTGGCAGGACGATCTGGATTCCATGACCGCGGAAGAGATTCACGGGGAGCTTGAGGCGGCGTGGCAGGCTTACTGCCGCATCGTCGGCCGCGGCGCGCCAGGTTTCGCTGCCCCGGCGTGGAAGATAAACGGGACCGCTTTCGCCGAGCTTAACAAATATCCGTGGCGGTATTTTTCAATCTGCCGCGGCCCAGCCCCGGTTTATCCGGTCATGGGCGGCGTCGCTTCCTCGGCGCCGGAATTGCCCACTACGCTGCCGACCCTCGACGAGATACTGGCCTGGGACGGCATGACGGCCGGGCGCGCCCTTCCCTGGCTGCTTGAGCGCGCGGGACAGAGCGATTTTTCCGTCTACACACTTCACACCGAGGCTGAAGGGCTGGCCTATTTCCAGTTTTTCTCGGATTTCCTGCGCGGACTGAAGTCCTCCGGCTTCGAGTTCCAGACGCTTCTCTCCGCTGCCAATGACCTTAATTCCGGCAACACTCCCCGCCGCGAAATAGAGCAGGGAGAGCTTCCCGGCCGGGCCGGTCTTGTGGGCGTTGTCGGCCCGTCCCCGCGCTGAAAAACAGCCCGCGGCTGCGGCTTTTGCGCGGTTTTCGCGCGGCGGCGCAAGTGCTTTTTCTCGACGGAAGTCTTGAGCAGTCGCTTTTTTTTTGTTATACTTTTTACACAACGGGCCATTAGCTCAACGGTAGAGCAGGCGCCTCTTAAGCGCAAGGTTACAGGTTCAAATCCCGTATGGCCCATACCAGATTTCTTTACGGACCCTTATTTGCGGGCCGGAACGCAGTTTCAGCCCTCGCGTCGCAAAGCCCAACTTTACACCCGGACGGGTGGCGGAATCGGCAGACGCGTACGGCTTAGGACCGTATGCCGCAAGGCGTGCGGGTTCAAGTCCCGCCCCGTCCATTCCTTCCCGCAGTGCAGTACCAAATTCAACAAACACAACTACTTATTAGCGTTGCAAACGCACAGGAGGCAGGATGCCACTTTCACAGGCCGATATAGCCAAAATTAAAGTCACCAAAACCCAGAAGAAGGGTTGCTCAGTCGTTTTGGAAGTTGAAGCCCCCGTCGAGGCAGTAAGCTCCGCTTTCCAGACCGCCACGGTGCAGGTGCAGTCCCGCGCTCAGCTGCCCGGTTTCCGCGCCGGCAAGGTTCCCCTTGCCATGGTCCGCCAGAATTTCGATCACCTCGTGCGCGAGCGCGCCATGGACATCGCCGTCCGCGACGTCCTCAACGAGGCCCTTACCCGCGAAAAACTTCATCCCGTCGCCACCCCCGCGGTGGAAAAGCTCGAGTTCGAGGAACAGAAGCCCCTCAAGATGACCGTCGAGCTGGAAATACCCCCCGTTTTCGACCCGAAAAACTACACCGGAGCCAAGGTGGTGAAGACCCCCGTCAACGTCGGCGACGCGCAGGTCGAGGAGCAGGTAAAGGAAATTCTCGAGCACAACGCCCGGCTTGAGGACGACGGCGCTTCCGCCGTGGGCTCCGAGAGCTTCGTCATAGTGGACTGCGCCGCCTCCAAGGACGGCAAGGACGCTCCCGAGTTTTCCTCCAAGGGCGAGATGGTGGACATGTCCGCTCCGCAGAGCATGCCCGGCCTCGCAGACGCCATAAAGGGCGCGAAGAAGGGCGAGACGCGCGAGTTCACCACCGAGCTGGAGAAGGCCAAGGTTTCCTTCAAGGTCACCATTTGCGAGATAAAGAAAAAAGTCCTGCCCGCCCTGGATGAGGCTTTCGTCAAGGAAATGGGCTTCGACACCCCGCAGGCCCTCCGCGACCATATAAAGAGCACCCTCGTGAAGAGCGAGGAGGAAAAGCTCGACCGCGAAGTGCTCCGCCAGATAGAGGAGCACCTCATCAAGGAAAACACTTTCGACATCCCCGGCTCCCTCGTCGAGCACCATGTCGGCCTCTCGGCCAACCGCCTCAAAGAGCGCGTTATGCCGCAGGACCGCGAGAAAATCAACGAGGAGCAGGAGAAGAAGCTCAAGGACCGCCTCCGCCCCGTGGTGGAGCACGACATCCG
>CAYPTM010000236.1:0-4632 GCA_964413345.1 uncultured Elusimicrobiales bacterium | reverse complement strand
GCTCGCCGTCCGTCACCGACATGTTCGTGAACCCAAGCACCGCCACCATACGCTGGAGCTATTCATGGCTCCGCTGGGACCAGACGGCATATACGGAGGAGTATTCCAGCACTTACACCGACACGGCCCAGCTTGTCTACAACATCAAGTATTCCGCGGACAACGGCCGGGAAGGCACATGGAAATTCGCCTCGGACGGCACGACGGCGAAAGAAGGCGTCTATGATTCGGCCCACGCGCTCTATTCGCCGACCGCGGAATACGTCTGGAATATATCGACGCTGCCGCGCGGCTCATACATAATCAGGGTAGAAGCCTTCAGGCAGGGGATACCCCTGCACTATTCATACTCGCAGGTGGGGTTATATGTTTACAGATAACCGGGGCTACACATTCGCCGAGGTGCTGATAGCCTCGGTTCTGACGGCCATAATAATACCCATACTGGCCGTGGTCTTCATGGGCGCGAACAAAAGCTTTACCGGCTACGAAGCCATAAACTCGCTTAAGAAAATGAATCAGGAAACGGTCAACCGCATGTACCTGCGGCTGGGCAGAAGCAAGCGCCTGTTTGAAAATTCGACAGACAACCTGACTTACCTGAACAAGCTGAACATGACCGGCATGCCCGCGGCGATGAGCGACTCAAAACTGCCGACCATAGAGGAGACCGGAACACTGGCAGAAGGCACAACGGATTTCCATCCAGCTTCCTTCGGCAACAGCCTGCTGCTGGCCTATAATGACAAGACCATACAGCTTGACGGAATAAAGGAAACCGCCACATCCACCACCACAGTATCCGTCCGCATAGACTCCTACAAATTCGCCTATTACTATCTTACCGCGCAGGACTCACCGGAAATACTCGGGAAGCAGACTTACAAGGCCACGGAATGGCAGAGCGTCCCTTACGCCGAATGCAACCAGATAATAAACATCTCCAGCGCGACAAAAAAATCGAATGTCATCATCGCTCTTGTGGACAAAGGCATACATTACTGCTGGGACAGTTCAAAATCCAGTTCCACCGTGGCCTTCTCGTCATTCACGATCACCGGCACCACCGGCAGCCTGACTACGGCCACGGGACATACGATAATAAATGAAAAATATCAGATTCTTACCAAGGCCATAACCGGCATAATGCGCGGAGGCTACCAGTACGGGATGTCGCCAAACCAGAGCGACTGGGGTTCCAGCACGAAAGTCGTGCCCAGGTTTGCCACGGCAAGCGGCAACTTCCCCGGCGGTCTGGAAATAGGGATAGTGGGAGCATCTGCGGCCAGGCAGGTGCTGGTGCGGAGCGTAATGGTGGCGCATGGCAATTCAATGGCCACCACAGGCAGCGAACTTATGGTAGTAGTGTCTTCACGAGACATCTGGTAAGGCGCTTATTTTTCGCGGGAGAGGGCAAGCCACGCCTGCCCAAGGGAAAGTCCGCCGTCGTTTGCGGGAACCAGCCGGTTGCGATAAACCTCAAGACCGTTTTTCCGCACCATATCGCAGCATAAACCGAGCAAAATCCTGTTCTGGAAAACACCGCCGGATAACGCGGTTTTCCGTGTACCGGCGCGGTCGGCAACCATGCACAGCATACGCGCGGTCATCTCCGCTACCGCGAAATGGAAACGCTCCGCCGCGAGCGCGATATCGCCCCTGTCGGAGACAAGCCCCTCAATAACCGGCCTTGGGTCGGCTACAAAAACATCCCCCCTTTCCACAATGTCGAATCTGTAGCCTTCGGTCGGAACGCGGCGGCACAGGGCCTGAAGGCGCATGGCCGCCTCTCCCTCAAAGGAAACTTCGGACTGCACGCCGCAGAAGAAAGCGGCCGCATCGAAAAGCCGGCCCATGCTGCTTGTAAGAGGGCTGTTGAAACCTGTTTCGCAAAGCCGCGCGGAGACCTCCAGTTCTTCCTCTCCGGCGAAAGCAAAAAGAGCCTTGTTCTCCGCGAGCAGTTCCCTGCCTCCACAGGCAAGCAGCCAGGAAAGCCCCATGCGCCATATCCGGAGGGCGGATACGTCCCCGCCCGGAAGAGGAACGGGCTTAAGGTGTCCGGCACGCCGCCATTTTCCGTCACCTTCCATGACAATGAATTCCCCGCCCCATATGGTTCCGTCGGAACCGAACCCCGTCCCGTCCAGAGCTGCGCCAGCCACGCGTTCCTCAAGCCCATGTTCCGCCATTACCGAAGCTATGTGCGCGGCGTGATGCTGAACCGCAATCACCGGCAGGCCCATTTCCCTGGCCAGCCGGGAGGAATGATAGTCCGGGTGGCTGTCGCACACGACAAGGCCCGGCTCCACGCCAAGAAGCCGGCTCATCCTTTCGCGCGATTCCCGCCAGAAGGAGATATTGCCTTCCTCTTCCAGGTCGCCTATATGCTGGGAAAGAAAGGCCTCCTGTCCGCGTGTCAGGCAAAATGTATTCTTAAGTTCCGCGCCGGCCGCAAGCACGGATTGTCCTCCCCGAGAGAGAGGCACCTGCGAAGGCACGAACCCCCGCGCGCGCCGTATCGGCACAAAAACGCCATCCGCCATAAATCCGACAGAATCGTCGCAGCGGTTGTGTATCGGCCTGTCATGCGAGAGCATGACGTCCGCTATGCCAGACAGAGCGGACAACGCCTCATCGTCGGTTATGGAAACGGACTCGTCACGCCGGTTGCCGGAAGTCATCACGAGCGGACGGCCCGAGAATCCGATATTTTCGAGAGCGATGAAAAGCGCGACATGCAGGGGGGCGTATGGCAGCATGAAACCGGCGCTTTCCAGATTTGGAACGGCGTCCGCCAAAACACCATCCTTTCTGGACAGCATGACCACAGGAGCTGCGGCTGAAGACAAAGCGCGTTCTTCTTCCGCGGAAACCGCACAGTATCTTCTGACGGTAGCCACAGAATCGGCCATGAGCGCGAAAGGCTTGAAGGGCCGTTCCTTGCCCCTGCGAAGCATGGCTACGGCAGCGCGGTTCTCCGCGTCACACGCTAAATGGAATCCCCCTATGCCCTTTATGGCGGCTATCCCCCCCCCGGCGATAACGGAAGCGGCCATTTTTATGGCATCAGCGCCCTTTTCAGCACGGCCTATGATATAAGCCTGCGGACCGCACACGGGGCATGCGTTCGGCTGGGCATGGAAACGGCGGTTCAGCGGGTCGGCATATTCCCGTCCGCATTCCGGGCACATTCTAAAGCCGGCCATGGTGGTAAGGGGCCTGTCATAAGGCAGGGATTTAACTATGGTAAAGCGCGGGCCGCAATTGGTGCAGTTTGTGAAAGGGTAAAGATAGCGCCTGTCCGCAGGATTGCGCATCTCGGCAAGACAATCCGGGCACAGGGCAAGGTCCGCCGGTATTGAAGCCGCTACGGAATCTCCACGGCGGCTTTCAAGAATACGGAAACCCGATTCGCCTTCCGGCGGGATATCCCGGACAGCAAGCCCGTCGATGCGGGCCTGGGGGGGCAATTCTCCGGAAAGAGATTTTCTGAACGACTCCAGCGCCGGAAAGGGACCCTCCACCTCGATGGAAACGCCGGCGGAGGAATTGAGGACCCAGCCGGCAAGCCCCCGCTCCGAAGCTATTCGATAAACAAAGGGGCGGAAGCCCACCCCCTGCACTACGCCGCGCACCTCGAAGCGAAGCCTGCGCGCATCGTCCTTCAGCATATGCGGGGAAGCTGTTCCCCCTCCATTATTCTGAGCGTGCGGAGCCCCCCGCTTTTTGTCCTGAGGGAAACGCCAGGTTTTCCCTCCTTCACGGAGCCTATAACGCAGGCTCCCTCGCCATATTTGGCGGAACGCAGGCCCGCCACGGCTCCATCGGCTTGTTCCCGCGGCATGAAAGCGGCCAGCCGGCCTTCGTTGGCTATGTAAAGCGGGTCCAGCCCGAGTATGGAACAGGCGGCCTTTACTGGCGGCTCAACCGGCAGCAAGTTTTCATCTATCTCCATGCAGACGCCGGAAGCCAGCGCGATTTCATTAAGTGCGGTCGCGAGGCCGCCGCGCGTCAAGTCACGCATGGCATGAAGCGAGGGGCATTTTTCAATGAGTATGCGGGTCAGCCCGTTAAGCGGCGCGGCATCGCTTGTTATATCGCCGCGTATGCCCAGCCGGTGCCTGGCGTTCATAACAGCCACGCCATGCCTGCCCAGAGAACCGCTTACTATAACGCTATCGCCGGGACGGACCCGGGACGAGGCGATGTCGGCCCCTCCTTCGATGACACCGACACCCGCGGTGGAAATAAAAATGCGATCGGCCTTGCCGCGCTCCACGACCTTAGTGTCACCCGTGGCAATGACCACGCCGGCCTCATCGGCGGCGGCCTTCATGGAATCCAGAATCCTGCGGAGGACATCCAGCTCAAGCCCTTCCTCAAGGATGAAAGAGGCCGAAAGCCAGCGGGGAACCGCGCCCTTGACGGACAAATCGTTCACGGTTCCGCATACGGCTATGCGGCCGATGTCGCCGCCGGGAAACTCAATCGGGCTGACCACATAGCCGTCGGTGGTAAAAGCAAGGCGGGCGGCCCCTGCGCAAAGCACGGCGGAATCATCCAGCTCCGCCAGAGCCGGATTCGAAAACACGGGCAGGAAAACTTCCTCGACCAGCGAGCGGGAAAGCGCCC
>CAYPTM010000235.1:0-4632 GCA_964413345.1 uncultured Elusimicrobiales bacterium | reverse complement strand
TCGGGCGCTGCAGGACGCTTAAGCCCGTGCGCGTTGCCGAGGCGTGGCTTGGCCGCTTTCCCGCCGGAGTTGGAAGGAATGCTCTCTATTGGGAGCGCCCCGACGGCCATTTGTCCGCGCCGTAGGAAACAGCGTTTACGTTTAAAGAGAGGTAACATATGAACCCGAAGAAAGTGCACAATGCCAAGCCAGGCAAAGTGGAGATTTTGGCCAACACGTCGTTCGAGGAAACCCGCGTCGCCATACTTGAGGATAACCGCCTGTCGGAGCTTCTGTGGGAGCGGCGGGGCAGCCAGAACCTGGTGGGCAACATCTACAAGGCCACCGTGGAGAACGTGCTGCCCGGCATATCCAGCGCGTTCGTCAACATAGGATACGAGAAGAACGCCTACCTGTACATATCCGACGTTCTGGGCGGGGACAGGGAACCCATAGACCGCATACTTAAGAAGAACCAGCAGATAATGGTGCAGGTGGTAAAGGACGCCATAGGGACCAAGGGCATGAAGGTTACCATGGACGTGACGCTGCCCGGGCGCGATCTCGTGCTTACGCCTTTTCAGCAGTACTGCGGCATTTCCAAGAATATCGAGGAGGGGGAGAAGCGCCAGAAGCTTACCGAGACGGTGACCCGCCTCGCGGCCCAGCATCTGACCGGCATGGGCTGCATAGTCCGCACCGAGGCGGAGGATGCCTCGGCCGAGGAACTGGAGCGCGAGATGCGCTATCTGCAGCGCCAGTGGGAATCCATCAGGAAACGTTTCGACACCTCCTCTTCTCCTGCAATGCTGCACGAGGATATGGACCTGGTGCTCCAGGTCGCGCGCGACATCCTCAGCGAGGAAACCGGCATCTATCTGCTGGATAACAAGGAAGACTACAACAACGTGGTGGAGTTCGTCTCCAAGATATCCCCCGAAATGAGGGACAAGGTGAAGCTGTACACCGGCAAGACCCCCATCTTCACCGCATTCAACGTGGAGCAGCCCATAGAGGCCATCCGCAAGACCAAGCTGGAACTGCCCAACGGCGGCACCATCATAATACAGGAGGCGGAGTCCCTCTGCGCAATCGACGTCAACACCGGCAAATACACCGGCAGCAAGTCGCAGGAGGATACCGTCACCGCCACCAATATAGAGGCCGCCCAGGAAATCGCTCACCAGCTCCGCCTGCGCAACATCGGCGGCATCATAGTCATCGACTTCATCGACATGAAAAAGGCCTCCAACCGGGCCCGCGTGGTCGAGGCTCTTGCCCGCGCCGTCAAACGCGACCGGGCCAAGATACGCATACTGCCCATAACCCGCCTGGGCCTGGTAGAGATGACGCGCGAGCGCAAGCGCGAAAGCACCGTCAGCCTGCTGACCGAGGAGTGTCCCGAGTGTCACGGTTCAGGCCGCGTGCTTTCCAGCGAAAGCATGCGCATAAGGATTCAGCGCGAAATCTACAATCTCACCCTGGGCCGTCCGGGCGGCAACCTGCGAGTGGTCCTGCATCCTCTGCTCGCGGAAGGAATGCGCCAGAAGCAGGAGGCCATAGAGCGCAACGTTCACCGGAGCATCAAGATACAGTCCGACCCCCAGCTCACCTGGGAGGATTACCGGATCGTGCTGGAGTAGTGATGAACGCGCGAAGTTTCCTGTCTATTGCGGCAAAGGGCGCCGCCGCCTTTCTGGCGGCGGCCTTCCTTGCCATTCCATCTCCGCTTCTTTCGGCTGGACAGGCGCGTTCTGCGGCCAAGGCCAAGATCAACGCCTCCGCTGTAAAGGCGGAGTCCTCCTCCCAGAAAAGGGCGGAGGACCTCCAGGTCTGCGTGGGGGAAAAATGCACCGGCGCGGTTTCTTCGGTCTACGTGAAGGACCGTCTGTTCGTGGACGCGGCCGGGGCTCTCCGTTTGCTGGGGGGGCAGTCCATCTCCTATAAACGGGGTAAGCTGACGGCAAAGCTGGGTGGAGCTTCCATCCAGGCGGCGGCCGGCTCCCTTGCCGTAGTTTTTGGGCAGAAGGACGCGAAACTGCCACTTTCTCCGCAGGAAAGGAACGGTAAGCTGTTCGTGCCGGTGGAGTTCTTCACGCTCCAGGCTTTCGGCGCGGCTTCTGGAAAGTCCGTGGAGTTTAATGAGACCGCATGGTCGCTGGACGTGGCCGCCGGCCCGCAGGTCGGCGACCTGGATTATTTTTCCTATGGCACCATGACCCGGGTGTCGATTGACATAAGCGGAGTGGAGTCTTACAAGTCTTCCGAGAACGGACGTCTTGTCGAAATACGCGTTCCCGGAGCTTCGCTGGATTCACCGGACCGCATAGCGGTCAAGGACGGTGTTGTCGACTCGGTTTCCTCCGCGCGCGAAGGCAGTTCCGTGGTGATAACCATAGAGCGGGCGGAACGCGGCGGCGCCATCAAGGCATCCATGGACGAGGATTCCATAGATGTTGAAGTCGCGGCTGTGGAGAAAGAGCCTCCGCAGGCCATTTCCCGCCCGGGTGCCGTGGCGAAGGTCCCTGCCGCGTCTGGCAAGACCGTCTCGAAACAGGGCAAGGATTCCGTGGATGATTCTCCTGCCCCGCAGGCAAAGGCGGTTTCCAAGCCGGCACAGGAAGGTTCTTCCACGGCGAAGCAGCCGGAGGCGAAGCTCCAGCTTCTGGATTCCGTTTCCATTCCTAAAACCGGGAAAGTGCGCGTTGTCATAGACGCCGGGCACGGCGGCAAGGATCCCGGCGGCAGCCGCAGGAAAGGCCTTCCGGAAAAGTCGCTCAATCTTGCGATGGCCAAGGACCTGGAGAGCTTTCTTAAAGCCGACGGACGTTTTGAAGTGCTCATGACACGCGCGTCCGACGTGTTCCTTTCACTGGACAGGCGTTCCCAGATAGCCAACAACTGGCAGGCCGATGTGTTTGTCTCCCTGCACGCAAACGCCAACCGCCACAAGAGGGAAAACGGCTATGAAGTCTATTTCATGAGCGAGAACGCCACCGACCCGTGGGCCGCCGAGACCGCCGAGTTTGAAAACTCCGTCCGCGGCATGGAGGATCCACAGCCGGAAAGCACCGCCGGGTTCCTGCTCCACAATCTGGCCCGCAACGAGTATATGAACGAGGCCGCGCATCTGGCCGGCATGGTCGCCAAGGGCATGGACAGAAAAACGCCCATAAAAAACGACGGGGTGAAACAGGCGGCGTTCTATGTGCTTCGCGGAACCTATTCTCCCGCCATACTGGTGGAGATGGGTTACATGACTAACGCTTCCGATGTAAAGAATCTTAACAGTCCAAAGGTCAGGAAGCAGATGGCGAAGGGCATTTATGAAGGCATAGTGAACTATGCGAAGTCCCGCGGCCGCATAGCGGACAAGGGAAAGAAAAATAAGGGGGTAACACGATGAGGGTATTGTTAGTGGCGTGCGCTTGCGGCATGCTGTCCGTATGCGCGTTTTCCCAGGATTCGGTTCAGGAGCGGCGCGAGGCGTCTCTTCGCAAGGCTGCCGTGCAGTCCGCTCCGGCTAAAGTTCAGCCGCCGGCCAAGGCGAAAGCGGCCGTGTCGTCCGCCGTTTCCCAGTCCGCGACAGTTCAGCCGGCTAAAACCGCGGCCGTAAAGCCTGCTTCCCTGCCGGCAAAACCGGTCGCTCCAGCCCCTGCGGTGCAGCCTGAACCGGACGAGGACATGCGTGTCACCGTCATTTCCCCTTCGGACGGAGAAGGCGGACAGGAACAGTCGTACACTCCGGCCGGAGGTGTTTCGATTATGACCGGCTCAGCTGAAGGCGGGCTGCCGTATTCTTTCGGTTCCCTCAAGTCGGCCTTTCCCGCCGGGTCCGGCATTACCGCGCTGGTGTTCGAGGATTCCTCGCGCGTAGTGCGTGTTGTCCACCTTCGGGGCAGCGGCAGAAAGGCCGTGTGGGAGCTTGTGACGGAGCTTGTGCGGAGCAGCGACTAGGGTTACGGCTTTGTAGTCTCTAGCCTTTTTGGTAGGGGTTGACAATGGTGGAAAACGTGCTAAGCTTGGGGTAGGCACTCAGATACCCATTAAAAGGGTTCCATCTGGTGCCTACCTTTTTTAAGACTTGTTTATCTTGGACCGGCGGGCGAGCCGGTCCTTTTTTTTGGGTTTTTATTCCACTTTGTGGCGTATATATGGAGGGGCAGGACAGTCGTAGCAGTACTCCATTACCAGCCGGCGGGTCGGGATGCATTCCCATTTTTGTGACCGGTAATAAAACTCGGTCGGGAACACAAGGAAGTTGTCCCCGGCGAATATGCATATCTTTTCAGCGCGCGCTATTCTCGACATGGGGGACACATCAAGCATCCTCGCGGAAGTCTCGTCGTGCCAGCCCTGCGTGAAGTGGAATGGCCGTCTCTGTAATGGTTGCTGCATTTCCCGGACAGAGAAGCATAGCGGCAGAAGCGCGCACAGCGCCATCAGTATTCTGCCGTTTCTTTTCAGCCCGCGCAGATAGTCCGGCAGGAATATCGCGGCGGAGAATGCGAAGACCAGGAAGGGCACTATATAATAACGCGCGGAATTGGTGTTTCTCAGCAGGGTGAAGGAGGCCGTCACACCCAGCAGGAGGCAGCCCGCGAATATTTTTTCCCTGCCCGCGTCTTCCTCCCTGAAGGCCTTAAGCGCCCC
>CAYPTM010000234.1:0-4646 GCA_964413345.1 uncultured Elusimicrobiales bacterium | reverse complement strand
CCTGCGGGTCAGGCTCTTCAAAATTGACCGTAGGCAGAACCGTCTGAGTCTGCAGGCAATGTATCACTGCTGCCGTTTCTACCGCGCAGCATGCGCCTATCAGATGACCAGTCTGCCCCTTAAGGGAAAACACAGGAATGTCGGACGCGCGGCGTCCGAAGACAAGCCTCATCGCCGACGCTTCGGCCACGGCGTTTTTTATGGTTCCCGTTTCATGAAGATGCGCGCAGTCTATGTCATCCGGCGAAAGCCCGGCCATCCCGATGGCCTCAAGCGCGGCACGGGCAAGAGCACGCCCATCAGGGTCAGGGTCTGTCACAGTGGCGGCATCCATGCTGGAGGCATATCCCGCTATTTCGGCCAAAATGCTGGAAGGCTTTGCATTGCGCGCGTTTTCAATCGTAAAAAGAGCCGCACCCTCCCCTATTACCAGCCCCGCGCGGTTTTTGCTGAAAGGCTTGCATGCGCGGGACGAGTCAGCAGCCTCGGACAGGGCACCCAGCTTGTAAAACCCCATGTAATGCATCGGGCTTAGCATGGAATCGAATCCGCCGGAAATGGCAACGGTATCAGGCGATGATGAGACAATGCGGAACGCAAGGCCCATAGCCTGCGCCGAGGCCACGCACGCAGCGACATTCAGACACAAACCGCCTGAAACTTCAGCGCGCTCGGCCAGGACGCGCGCAGCAACTGTAGCCCGCGGAGAATATGGCCGCCAGTTCCCCATTTTCCGTTCGGAGCTGCGCACATAACCAGGCAGGTCAAAATGATCTATTCCGGCGCCCAGGGACATCACCCGTTTTTCCCGCGCATAGCTGCGAATGCAATGGCCGGAGGAAGCCATTAATTCGTCAAGGGCGATATTGGCCAGCAGGGCCTTGCGGTCAGTACCGGAATCAGTTTTTATAACCTGTCCGCCGCGGCGTGCCTCTCCGCCCGACGCAACAGGGAAATGCGAGGTATTGAAGCATGTTATTCTGTCCGTACCTCGCATTCCACCCTCCAGCGAAGCGCAAAATTCGCCGAACCCGCACCCTAGAGGAGATGCGATTCCGCAGCCGGTGATAAATACCCTCTCACGCATGTTCCCGCTCCAGACTTAGAAGCAGCTCTACAGCCTCAATCTCGCGGCCGCGCCCTTCCAGGAGCGCCAGGTCTTTTTCTTCTGCAAGCATGAAGCCGGCCGACACGCTCCCATCCGGGTATGCTTTGCCGGCTCCCAGCAGAACCGGCCATGAAACCGAGCAGCGGGCCTGCATCAAAAGACTGTCCGCCCTGCCATAAAGGGCAGCGTTGTCGGCGTTAAAGCCGAAAACGATGGATATAAAGCTTAACGGCATGTTGTAAAGAATCTTGAACTGGTTAAGTGGAGGCACTTCGGAGAACCCGTGCTCGACAAACAGCTTCTGTGAGAACATTCCGTCAGCTCCGGCAGAGGCGGAAGCGATGGAATCCAGTCCATAACTTTCATGCTCCACCACACCCATACAATAGTAAACCGGCACGGTCCTGGGCAGCGGAGACTTATCCAGCAGACGGCCCATCGCGGTGATTGCGCAGGCAGTCTCCCGGCTGAAGTACTTCGCAAATTTGCGCTCGCGCAAATAAACGCCGAACGGTATCGATTCACTCGGGCCGAAAGAACAACAGGAAAGAAGCATCAGTCAATCACTCGGGTATTCTTCATGCAGATGTCATACATGACTTCCCTGGACTTCTGCAGGTCTGTATTGGGGACATCGACGAAAGAAAACAGCAGCTCGGCCTCGGCGCAGGTTTCGCCGTCAAGAGTGGCGCAGACGCGAGTGGCCCCGTATGATTCCTGCATGTCGGCCAGTTCGGCCCGGTATATCAGACGGTCACCCGGAACCACGGGACGCTTGAATTTCGCCTCCTTGACTATGACCAGTACCGAACGGCGAATTGGCAGACCTTTATGCTTCATCATTAGTTCCAGAAAAGAACCGCCAAGCTGGGCCATCCCCTCAAGTATCAGACTGCCGGGGAAAATGGGATATCCGGGGAAATGCTCGTTGAATATATCGTCGGAGAGCGCGACGCACTTGACGCCGGTTATATAATGGCCGTACTTTATTTCTTCTATCCTGTCTATAAGGTGGAAGCGCATATCAGAGAGGACGCACGTCGCGCCCTGAGTATTTTTCGTAAAGTTCCGGACAGGTCCTCTTCCAGGCGACTATTCCGGCAAGGAGAAACCCTACATGGCGATACCCCTTGTTCCGCAGATGGTAAGCCACAAGCGGAGCGTTGAAGCCGGCCTGACATACCACCAGAATAAACTTATCCTTAGGCACCCTGCCGGTATGGCGGGTGAAAGAAAGGAACGGAATTTCCCATGAGCCGGGAAGCCCTTTTGTCCCGCGCCTTTCGTAATCAAAACGGACATCCAATATGAAAATATCCCCGCCAAGAAGAAGGTTTTCATCAAGCTGGGCCGGCGTGAACATGGACACACTGCGCTTTGTACCCCTGAAATAGGTTTCCAGAGTGCTTAATGTGTAATCCACGTCCTTGCCGGTGGCGTCGTCAGGCAGACTAAAGCGTATAGAAGACCTGGCCTCTTCCGGCGTCCGGCCTATTGCCAGCAGGACATGAGATGGTGCGTTTTCCTGTGTATTGCAGGCCGACCCGGCAGATACCGCCACACCATAGCAATCCAGCAGACCCATTATCGCCGAATTTACATGGCCCGGGAAAACCACATTCAGCGTGTTCGGCAGACAATCTTGCTGCGGAGAATTCAGAAGCATTTCAGGGCAGAGGGCCCGGAGTCCTTCCTCAAGGCGCTGTTTAAGCGCCGCCAGATGGGAGGAGCGGGCTATCATTGAATCGATACCCTCGCAGGCCTTTGCAAAACCGGCTATATCATGCACGCTTTCTGTACCCGCGCGAAGACCGCCTTCCTGAGGGCCTCCGTGTATAAGCGGCATTATTGGCGCCCCACGCCTTACATATAGCGCGCCTATCCCCTTGGGGCCGTGAACTTTATGCGCCGATATGACGGCATAATCGGCGCCCATTTCAGCTACATCCAGCCTCTTTTTGCCAAGCACCTGCACGCAGTCGACCAGCAGCAGGACGCCATAGCTGTGCGCCAGAGCAGCTATAGCCGGAATATCCTGCATGACGCCAGTTTCATTATTGGCCGCCATGCAGCAAAGCAAAGAACAATCGCCAGCGGAAAGGAGGGTCTTGAGCCCATTGAGATCAAGCTTTCCATCATTACCGACACGGCACATGGCGACAGGAGTCCCGGATGACGCCAGATATTCCAGAGTCTGGGTCACAGCCGAATGCTCAAGCGCTGTAGCGATAATTTTTTTGCCGGGACGCAGAACAGAGACGGCTTTTATCACCGTGTTAAGCGCCTCTGACGCCCCCCCTATAAAATAGACTTCTTCCGGGGACGCGCCCATTGCGCCGGCAACAGCTTTGCGTGAAGCGGACAGCAGTTCGGCTGATTCGCGCGCGGCCTTATATAAGGACGACGGATTGCCATAGCAGTGCTTCAGCACGCGGCATATTTCTTTCCTGACCACGGGCGAGACTACCGTAGTAGCATTATTATCTAAATAGACCCTGCGTCTAAAACTGAACATCTGCTTCCCCATCAGACAAGGATGTCAAAGAGTACCGCACGCCTAAGATACGCAACAAGAAGGTATATCCCCGTAATCTGATAATACAAAAATATCGTCGGGAATGGCAGTTGGAGAATCCTGATATGGAAATCGCAATAATCACAGGCGATAGAAGTCAAATGTTCTGTCATTACTGCTTAATGCCGTACAATATATTAAGCTATCACAGTGGGGCGATATTGTGTGCCAATCAAAATTAAACTCTAATGGGACAAGGATGCTTATGTGCATGATTAAGTCGACAAAGCCCCGCCGGTTGGGGCTTGACATATTTTTATGTACTTGTGGCGTGCTGGGCAGCCTGTTGGGCTATACAATTGACACTTCCTTCTAAAGCTCTACATCCAGACTTCCCATGCCTTGGCAGGCAATGTTGATAATCGACATTTTAATAGGCATTGCCGCCGGGATCGTAACCGCAAATCGGTTAAACTCCAAACAGTCCGCTCGACGACAGTCCGGCATCATCCTGGCGGCGGCTACGGTCACCGGCTGGATAGTGGGAACAGTCAATCTCCTTGACCCGGTTTTGTCCGGCGGCGTTGGCGCGATACTTGGCTTCATTGCGGGAGTTGCAATACTGGTATCCTCATTTGTATTGCGTGTTCTTCCATTAGGGGGTGACAGGGGCGACGGAGTTGGGCACTGTGAGGAGGAAAATGGATCTCAGAAACCGGCAGCAGTGCCGCAACCCGGAATAAGCGCTGGAGAGCGGTAGTATGCCAGTCCTGTTTCACAAATAAAGCGAAACACTTCGGGGGTTATGTTTCGGCGAGGCATGCGGAGAAGGCTTCGAGCATAGTTTTTCCAATAATAAAATCCATCCAGGTCCTTATACAAGCCGCGCACTCCGGCAGCCAGTTCGGACACTGTCATATTGGCGGGAGACAGGACAGGATGGTCCCAGTCAAAAATATCCATAACAGAGGAAGGCAGCCGCCCCTGTCCCGCCCACAGGTCAAAATTACCCAAACCGGGATA
>CAYPTM010000233.1:0-4690 GCA_964413345.1 uncultured Elusimicrobiales bacterium | reverse complement strand
AAGTCCGCACGCGCCGAGGCAGGACACGGTCTCTATGGTGAAAAGCAGGTCCGGAGTGGTGGGCTTATCCGGGCCGAGGTTCAGTTTTTTGTAAAGCGCGTTAAGCAGGTCGGTGGACTTCTTGACGTGGCAGGCGGTGCCGTCGCAGACGCGGACCACGTACTTGCCCTTCGGCACCAGCGCGAAGTGGGAGAAGAAGGTGGCCACGCCGAAAACCCGCGCCGGGGAAATGCCCAGCGAAGTGGCAATGAACGTCATTATCTCCTCCGGAAGATAGCGGTACTCCGCCTGAACTTCCTGCAGTATGGGGATGAGGCGCGAGGCGTCGCGCCCGTTTCTGTCGAGTATTTCGCACACCTTGCCGAATTTGCGCAGGTTCTTGCCGGGCATAGAAACAGCTCCTTACTGTGATTTAAGCGTCGTGTTGAGCTTTTTGGAAAGCACGGCCAGCGACGAGGCCAGATTCTCGTGCTGGAGTATGACGTCCGCCGGGACCTTCACTTTCACCGGCGCGAAATTCCATATGGCCTTCACCCCCGCGCCGACCACGAGGTCGCAGACCTGCTGGGCGGCGGAAGCCGGGACGGCGATGATGGCTATCCTTATGTGAAGGCGGCGTATGAGGCTGGCGGCCTTGGAAAGGGGCACGATTTTCTTGCCCGCGAACTCGCCGCCGCACCTGCTCTCGTCCGCGTCCACTCCGGCCACAATGTTGAGGCCGTGTTCCCGGAAGCCGCCGTAGGAAAGCAGCGCCTTGCCGAGATGTCCCGCGCCGAAAAGGAGCGCGTCGTTGAGGTTGCTCCAGCCCAGGAAATCCTCTATGGACTTCATCAGCTCAACCGCGATGTAGCCGGTCTTTGGCCGGCCGATTATGCCGGTGTAGGCCAGGTCCTTGCGGACCTGTATGGGCTGCAGGTTCAGCTCCTGCGCTATCTGCGTGCAGGAAACGCTGTCCTGCGGGCCGAAATTGCCCGCCTTCAGCACCTGATGATAAAGGGGCATGCGGCGGAGCGTTGGCTCCGGCACGGCGTCCTTCTGCGGTTCCTCGAAAATATCGGTGTCCGTGATGTTCATTGGTATTGGCCTGTGACTAAATAGGTAAATACTTATCGTTAATATTTTAACGATAAACTTTTATCCTGTCAAGACCCAGACAAATCCTCCCAATACAAATGCCACCGCCTATCACGTATTTGGCGCATGGAACCGCAATCGCGCGAAAACCAGGACAGTCCCCCGGTTAGACCGGAAAGTTCCCCGCCGGCCGCGGCGCGGGGGAGAACAGCATTCAAATCGTGGACTAAGCGGTTTAGATAAATCTAAAATGAGGGAAGCGTTCTTAACATCAAAAGGAGAGCAAAAGATGAAATACGATTTGACCAATCCCCGGAAAAACGGATACGAAACCATCACCCCCAAGGACCGGAAGGCCATGGAGGAAGTAAGCTCATCCTACGTGGAGTACCTCGGCGCGAGCAAGACCGAGCGCGAGGCGCACGACGAAGCCGTGGAACTTCTGGAAGCCGCCGGCTTCCTGGACATGGAGGAGGCCATAGCCTCCGGCACGAAGATAAAGACCGGCGATAAATACTACCGCTCCTGCGCCGGGAAAACGCTGATGGCCGTGATAATGGGCAGGAAACCCCTTGAAGACGGCATGCACATAATCGGCGGACACACAGACGCCCCCAGAATAGACATAAAGCAGAACCCCCTCTACGAAAACGGCGAGATGGCGCTGCTGGACACCCATTACTACGGCGGCATAAAGAAATACCAGTGGGTTACGCTGCCGCTGGCGCTGCACGGCGTCTTCGTAAAGCCGGACGGGAAAAAGATTTCAATCAGCATAGGGGAAGAACCGGGCGAGCCGGTTTTCTTCATCTCGGACCTGCTGCCCCACATGGCCAAGGACCAGTCCAGCAAGTCCCTCGCGGAGGGAATAGAAGGAGAGAATCTCGACGTGCTGGTAGGCTCAATACCCTCCGATGACAGCAAGGTGAAGGAAAGAATAAAGCACCGCGTGCTGGAAATTCTCAACAGGAAATACGGGATAACGGAAGCGGACTTCCTCTCCGCCGAACTGGAAGTGGTGCCCGCAGGGCAGCCGCGGGACGTGGGCTTCGACCGCTCTCTCATCGCCGGCTACGGCCACGACGACAGAATATGCTCCTACGCCGGGCTCAAGGCCCTCATCGACCTTGAAGGCGCGCCGGAGTACACCGCCTGCGTCCTGCTATGCGACAAGGAGGAGATAGGCTCCCTGGGCGCGACTGGCATGCAGAGCAATTTCTATGAAAACACGGTGGCGGAAATGGTCGCCCTTCTTCCCGGCGGACACAGCGAGCTTACGGCAAAACGCTGCATGGCCCGCTCAAGGATGCTGTCGGCCGACGTAAACGCGGTGTTCGACCCGCTTTACCCGCAGGTTTCGGAAAAGAAGAACGCGGCCATGCTCAATCACGGCACCTGCGTTACGAAATTCACCGGCGCGCGCGGAAAGAGCGGCGCCAACGACGCCAACGCCGAATTCGTGGCGGAAGTACGCCGCGTGTTCGACGGCGCGGGCGTGATATGGCAGGCGGCGGAACTGGGCAAGGTGGACCAGGGCGGCGGCGGCACCATAGCCGCGGAAATGGCGCGCTACGGCATGGATGTCATCGACTGCGGCGTGCCCATTCTGGCAATGCACGCCCCGTGGGAAGTGGCCTCCAAACTGGACTTCTATATGACATACAAGGGCTACCGCGCCTTCCTGGCGGACAAGCGCAGATAACGATTCGGGGCGACAAAAAACGCCGGCGGGGATTTCCTCCCCGCCGGCGTTTTAATTATGTTCAGCGGAAAATGACCGGCAGGACCATCTTGGCCGGTATATCCAGGGAAACCTTATCGTCTATGCTCTCTAGCGCTGCGGTGTAGCCGCTGAAGTAAGAGGCGTGCCAGAGCTGCACGCTGGTAAGGCGCTTCATGTCGTTCTGGGCGGACAACAAACGCTTCGGATCGCGCATGGCTTGCGAAACAAGTTCCTTGAAACGAACCGCGCCGGCATCCACCTTTACGTTAATGTCCGCAGCCGGTATGGAATTTGAAACGGAATCGCCCTCGGCCCAGAAATTCACCCAATATCTTACATTCGCCGGCTTTTTGACACGCCCGGCGAAATTGCCGCTCGGCTGCTGCATTCCGTCGAAAGCGTTAAGCCACCAGGAGGAAGGCACCAGCGGGGAACCCATTGTGACCAGCTTGTGCACGCGGACCGGGGAACCCTTGGCCGCCATGTCCGCAAGCATATCGTAGGCCAGCATGGTGCCCCAGCTGTGGGAAACTATGTAAAGAGGCTTTTTATGTGCCGCCGCAGCGGCATAAACCTTGGGCAGCCATACGCTGAAATGGGACTCTGTTCTGGCTGTAGTACTCGGGTTGCGGCTCCACCTGAAAGGGATTATGAGTATGCGCCTGCCGCTTTTAGCGGCCATTGCCCGAACGGCGCGGTCCAGATAGGCGTCATCTCCGGCGGCCTTGTTCCCGTCCAGAATATCCTGCACGGCGGAGGAAACCACAGCGAGCTGGTGCCTGGCCGCGTTGCGCACATAGTCGGTCAGCGCAGCCTTTATGTATTCCGGCTTGAGTCCGCAAATGGAAATTACCACCATGTCATACGAGGCGACATCGTCCAGCATGCCGTCCATGTAGGCCGGCAGCCCCTGCGGCACCGCAACGGACTTGGGAACCGGAACCTCCGCCTTAACTCCCCCCGCGCCGGCTTCAAGCTCGCGCAACGCGACTGACGACTCTCCCGCCCGGCAGAAAGAAACCGAGGACAGAAGAAGCACGGCAGCAACAATAAGTTTTGAATATCCAACCCGCATGGAATCCCCGCTTGCGCGCCCCGGAGCATACAAAGGCGCGGCTGTATTAATATATTTTGCAAAATAACGGGCCGGCTTTCACGGGTCAAAGGCCCCATGCGGGCATGGGACCATTAAAAAGGCCCGCGCGCATATCTGCGGGCGGGCCCGAATCAGTCAGAACACGGCTACTTCATCATCGGTATCTTCACGCCCTTGTTTTTGGCGCAGTTTACGGCGATGTCATAACCGGCGTCAACGTGGCGGGCGACGCCTATGCCGGGGTCGTTGGTCAGGACGCGCTCTATGCGGGCGGCCATTTCCTTTGTGCCGTCCGCGCAGGCAACCTGTCCCGCGTGCAGAGAATACCCCATGCCCACGCCGCCGCCGTGATGGAAGGAAACCCACGACGCGCCAGACGCGGTGCTGAGCAGCGCGTTAAGCACGGCCCAGTCCGCTATCACGTCGGAACCGTCCTTCATGCCCTCGGTCTCGCGGAAGGGGCTGGCGACGGAACCGCAGTCCAGGTGGTCGCGGCCGATTACAACAGGCGCGCTGATGTCGCCCTTGCGGACGGCATCGTTGATGGCAAGGCCGAATTTATCACGCTCGCCATAACCCAGCCAGCAGATGCGCGAAGGCAGGCCCTGGAAGGCAACCTTTTCCCGCGCCATATTTATCCAGCGGACCATGGACTCGTTTTTCGGGAACATCCTGAGAGCCAGTTCGTCGGTATACGCGATATCCTTGGGGTCGCCCGACAGGGCGGCCCAGCGGAAGGGCCCCTTGCCTTCACAGAACAGCGGGCGTATGTAAGCCGGGACGAAGCCGGGGAAGTC
>CAYPTM010000232.1:0-4697 GCA_964413345.1 uncultured Elusimicrobiales bacterium | reverse complement strand
GAATAAAACGTGCCCTCAAGAACCAGCGCTGACGGCGGCGGCCCCTGATATCTGGCCAGAGCCGCCAAGGCTATGGCTCCGCCGAGGCTCTGTCCGAAGACAGCCACGCGCTCCGAATCCACGCCCGGAATCTTCCGCACGTGCTCAAGCGCGGCCACGCCGTCCGCCACTATCCCCGGAAGAGAAGGCTTGCCGTCGGAAGCCCCGTAACCCCGGTAATCGAATATGAAAACGTTGAAACCCTTCCCCGCCAGCCAGGAACTGTAGGCGAAATGGGAAGTCATGTTCTCCGCGTTGCCGTGGAAATGCACCACTGTCCCGGAAGGCTTTCCCTCCGCCGCGAAGAACATCCCCGTAAGCCCGGTCCCGTCCCCGGACTTGAACTTTATGACCTCGTAACGCTGTCCAAGCTGGGCAGGGTCGGCATAAAGCGCGTTGCCCGGCTGAAAGAAAGCCCCGGTGCAGCCGGACAACAGTAAACAGGACACAAAAATCAGGGAAATAAGCCTGAGCATATTCTACGGCGGGAACACGAACTGCTGGAAATAGACGCCGGCCTCGCGAGATGGGCCGCGCCATGTATACTCAACCCGTGCGGCGCTGTCCCGCGCAAGACGCATGGAGGCCGCAATGCTGCCGGTCCACAGAGAGGTTTTCGAACCCAGCGCATAGCCTATGTAACGCGCTTCTGCCAAAGCGCGGACCGGTCCCGCCTCGGCGAGCATGCCCGCCTTTACGCCCGCGCCAAGACGCCAGCTTTTGTCCAGAGCGGGGCCGAGGCCGCTATCAGCGGTAGCCATAAGGTAAAACAACTCCCGCGCGCCGACGCGGGTTTCCGCCGCGAAGCCGGAGGCGGCGTTCATGGACCATATGGCGCTGGTGCCGGTCTGCCTTCCGGTTTCTTCCGCCTGTTCAAGCCCGGCGTTTATCTCCCATGATTTCCTTCGCACCCAGTTGTCCCAGGGATTGAGGCTGAGCACGTGGGCGAGGCGGGCCTCCTTGAAATAGAAGCGCTTGCGGTCCGGCAGGTAGCGGAGCCGGAGCGACGCCATTTCCAGCGCGGCGTCCGGCAGATAGCCGTCGGGCGAATCCAGCAGGTCCTGTATGGCGAAGCGGCCCTGGAGCTCGTAAGCCGGGCCGGAGTCCTTTATCCCCACAAAACCAACGCCGAGGCGCATGCTGTCGTGCGCCGCCATCACGGAATCCGGCTTCGGAGGAGCACCGGTAAAAGTCGTCTGCGTGCCAAGGGAGGCCCTCACGGAAAGCAGCGGGTCGCTCCTGCCGTCCAGTTCGTCCTTGCCTATCTGGCGGGCGTAAAGACGCCAACTGAGATAGTCTGCCGTAGCCTCCAGAACCGTGGCCGCGCGGGCAGGCGGCAGGCCGGAGAGCTTTTTAATCGCGGCGGGCTGATCGCCCCGGGCGAGCTCGAAAGCCAGGGAACGCTCCCCCTCTGAAAGCTGGGAACGTTTCCATTCCACCGTCTTCCAGAGAGCCGGACGCCATTGCGTCCCCGCCTCAGGCGAGGCGGAAACTATGGCCTTTGTGGTGTCGGAAGGTATTACCCAGCGGGGGAATCTTGCCGAAACATCCAGTTCCGGCTTGGCAATATCAAGCAAAGGAAGAAGCTGCCAGGAACAGTTGCGGGTGAAAAACAGGTAAGGAAACGAGGCCTTGCCCAGTTCCCAGCCGTGGCGCAGCAGGCGGTCTATCTCCTCCGGCTTCAGGGAAAGAGGAAATTCCCACAGGTCACGGTTTTCAAGGTTATGGTATTCCTGTATTTTCAGGTAATAAGGTATGGTCGAAAACTGCCCGGGATAGGCTCCGACAAGGCCTTTCAGCGCGAACAGAATGCCGTTTTCCGCGTCGGCGGTGGCGGCGTAATTTATGGTATAGTCCAGCAGGTCCGCCCCGTTCGCGCCCCGGCGGTGAAGCCGGAGGAATGTATGCCCGTAAAGGGTGGAGGGGTTATTGAGATACCCCGCGGCGAAAATCAGGCTTACGGATTCGGTTTCAAGCCCCGCCTTCCATTCCTCGTAATCGGAACAGGAGCGAGGCGGAACGGCCTGTCCGTCCACCGAAAGGACGCGGCGCAGCCAGTTGTAGCGTTCCGGGAAACGGCATTCCGGAGAATCGTTATCCGGGCCCGGGCTGAAGAAACCCGCAAGCGCGGCGTCCATCTCCTTCCGGGGGTTGGCCTTCCCTTCTGGAGAAAGGAAAAAATCCTTGTTTATGCAGACGCTGTGGTAGCCTCCCAGCCAGCCGCGCTCATAGTAGAGCAGCCTGCGCCAGTACGGGTCTTCCCACAGCTTTTTCTGTTCAACGCGCTGGCGCAGAGCAGGGAGGAGAGGAGATTCCGCGGGCGCGCTTCCGCTCTCCCCTGAGGCAAATGCCGGGGAGACGCAGAGTAAAGCGAAAAAAAGACGGACCGAAGCTTTTAGGCGTCCGGTCCGTCCATAGTGCATGACCTTAATACTTATATGCTGGAGACGAGCCTGTTGATTTCGGTAACAGCCACTTTCGCGTTGTTGGCGGCGAAGATGGTGTTGTAGTTCTTCTGCAGCAGGTTGCCGAACGTCGTGGCATCAGCGTTGTACAGCTTGGCCAGGTTGGTGACGTACTCGCCGTTGCCGTTGGCGGCGTTGCGGGCAAGGTCCTTGTAGTTGGCTTCAATGAAGCTCTCGCGGGCCATGGAAACCTTCACTTCACCCTTGCTGTTGCAGTTGGAGGTGCCGAAGGTTATGCCGAAGGTCTGGGAGCCGAACGTGCCGTTGGTGGTGGCGGCAAGTATCTGCGTCATGTTGTTGTTCTTGAACACAAGGCTGCCGAGACCGCAACCAGCGCTGCCGTAATCAGCCGCGAAGGCAGGAGCGCCGAAGGTGACCGCCAGGACTGCGAGTGCCATTACTTTTTTCATTGTTTTCCCCGTTTTTGCACTAAGATGTACTGCTTCATAAATTCTTGCATTTATGGGCGGAACGGTCAACAATTATTAAAGGTAATT
Source organism: uncultured Elusimicrobiales bacterium (assembly GCA_964413345.1). Taxonomy (GTDB): domain Bacteria; phylum Elusimicrobiota; class Elusimicrobia; order Elusimicrobiales; family Elusimicrobiaceae; genus CAYPTM01. Next base: position 1,696 of record CAYPTM010000232.1, on the reverse strand, counting down.
CCACCCGTTTTCATGGCAGTTTCCCCATGCGGGGATAAAAAAGGCCCGCCGGTGTAAGGCGGGCCTGCATGGGAAAACGCTGGCGCGGGGCTATTTGGTGTCCGTAGTCCGGCCGTCGAAATACTTTTCATCCAGCACGGTGTCCTTCAGCGCCCTCATCGTGGCGGAAGGCTCGGCGGGATGCTTCCAGTATTTTGGAGCCAGCATAGTGCCGGTGTTGAGATAGCTCTGCTTCTGGGAGTAGATGACATTGCAGTCGCGTTCCCCTACTACTATCTCAGGACAGCCGAACTTGCTGAAAATGGCGTAGTGATAACCAAAACCGCCCTCGCCGGGCTCCGAACCGCCCTGGGAAGAAAAATACCTGAAGCCGATAACGTCGGAACTATACTCCGGCAGTATTTCCCCCTTTCCGTTTATATAGCCCATGAAAGTAACCGCATGGCCGGTTCCGGTGGTGCGGTTTATGTTGACGAAAGAGCCGGGTTTCAGGTTTTCGAACAAGGTCCGCTCGCCCATGCCGAAATTTATCAGGGCGTCGGCGGTGCCGTAGGAATTGAACTCGTGGTTGACCCATATATGGCCTTTAAGGTCCGTCACGCTCAAACCCTCGAAACTGCGCTTGGGCAGATAATCATATATTGAGTAATCCCCGGTTTCCTCCGCATATACCTGATATGCGGTAAGGATGACCTCCATCTGCGCGGCGACGCACATGGTCAGCGGCGGATTCCTGGCCTTTATAACACCAAGCGTATGGTAGGGGATGTCATGCGTAAGAATGGAATGGATATCGTAACCGAGAAGGCCGTATTGGGAATTCAGCCTCTCCACAGCCTTGACCACGTATGCGTTGAAATAGCGATCCCCATTCTGCGCCGACATGGTGGAAATGGAAGCGGAAGAGACAGATATGGAGTCAAAAGGCACGGGGAGGACAGCATCCTCTCCGGCGCTCTCGAGGGCTGCCCGGCGGACTTCTTCGGAAGGGGAAGTCATCGCTTTAAGATTATCCGCCGGAGCGGCGGCAAAAGACGGAACTGCGGCTAGAGCCAGAAGCAGCGTGAAAAATATTTTTTTCATGCGGAAATCCCCCTATAAGGCATATATTATGTTTTAGCCGGCAGGCCGGCGGCATCAAGGGCCAAAAGGCCCACTGACCTCAGCAAAACAGAAAGGCCCGCCTAAAGCGGGCCCCTCTGTTCCTTTAAAACCTCGGTTTACTGATCGTCGGTGGTAAGGCCGTTGAAATAAGACTCGTCAAGAACGGTTTCACCAAGGGCGAGAGCCATGCTCTTGTTGACCTTGACGGCGGGTTTCTTCCAGTGCTTGGGGCTTAGCATGGTGCCGGTGTTGAGATACTTCTGGTCTGCGGACATTATGACGTTGCAGTCACGCTTGCCGACGGTTATCTCGGGGCAGCCGTACTTGCTGAACACGGCGTAGCGGTAGTCGAACCCGCCCTTGCCCGCGGCCGCCAGGCCCTGGGACGAGAAGTATTTGAAACCGACCACATCCTTGGTGTATTTGGGCAGAACCTCGCCTTCTTTATTGATATAGCCGAGGAAAGTGACGGCATGTCCGGTCTTGTTGGTACGGTTAAGGTTGATGAAAGAACCGGGCTCCAGCTTGTCGAAGGTGGTGCGTTCGCCCATGCCGAAATTTATCAGGGCGTCCGCCGTGCCATAGGATTTGA
>CAYPTM010000231.1:0-4698 GCA_964413345.1 uncultured Elusimicrobiales bacterium | reverse complement strand
CAGCCATCAGGATGGTTACTCCGCGCGATTCAGTACAGGAAAGACATGAAGCATTCGCATGCCCCATGCAGCTTAAGCAAAGCACTAAAGAGAGGAGTACATTCAACATTATCCGGGTCACCATACCCCAAAGATAGCATAAATACCGCCGGAGCGGTCATGCCCGCTAAGCGGGGCCGTATTCGCGGGGCGGCGGGCAAAAAGCTATAATGTAGGAACAGCGCTTCCAGTGCGCATCTTCAATCCAACGGAGACCCTTAACCATGCAGTATTCACACGAAGTGCAGCATATGTGCAAGCTGAAAAAGGGCGCGGACCACGGCCCGGCCCCCATCCCCCAGGAAGGCAAATGGACGCAGGCCCGCGAGGTAAGGGACATCAACGGCTTCACCCACGGCGTGGGCTGGTGCGCCCCACAGCAGGGCGCCTGCAAGCTCACCCTTAACATAAAGGATGGCGTGATACAGGAAGCGCTCGTGGAAACCATAGGGTGCTCCGGCATGACACACTCCGCCGCCATGGCCGCCGAAATACTCGCCGGCAAGACGATACTCGAAGCCCTCAACACAGACCTCGTCTGCGACGCCATCAACACCGCCATGCGCGAACTCTTCCTCCAGATAGTTTACGGCAGAAGCCAGTCCGCCTTCTCCGAAGACGGCCTCGCAATAGGCGCCGGTCTTGAAGACCTCGGCAAGGGCCTCCGCAGCCAGATAGGCACCATGTACAGCACCGTGGCCAAGGGCCCACGCTACATGGAAATGGCCGAAGGCTACGTCACCAAGATAGCCCTCGACGCCGAAAACCAGATTATAGGCTACGAATTCGTCAACCTCGGCAAGATGATGGAAATGATTGCCAAAGGCACCGAACCCGCCGAAGCCCTCAAGAAGGCTTCCGGCAAATACGGCCGCGTGGCTGATGCGGTCAAACTCATAGACCCCCGCCACGAATAACAGGAGAGAACCAACATGCCCCTTTTTGAAAACTACGACAGAAGAATCGAAAAGATAAACGCCGCCCTCGCCAAATACGGCATAAAGTCCATCGAGGAAGCCAAGGAAATCTGCGACAAGAAAGGCGTGGACCCCTACAAGATAGCCCGGGACATACAGCCCATCTGCTTTGAAAACGTCGGCTGGGCCTACGTCGTCGGCTCCGCCATCGCCATAAAGAAAGGCTGCAAAACCGCCGCCGAAGCCGCCGAAGCCATAGGCGAGGGCCTACAGGCCTTCTGCATACCCGGCTCCGTAGCCGAAGACCGCAAGGTCGGCCTGGGCCACGGCAATCTGGCCGCCATGCTCCTGCGCGACGAGACCAAGTGCTTCGCCTTCCTGGCGGGCCACGAGTCCTTCGCCGCAGCCGAGGGTGCCATCGGCATAGCCCGCTCCGCCAACAAGGCCCGCAAGGCCCCCCTGCGCGTCATACTCAACGGCCTTGGCAAGGACGCGGCACAGATAATATCCCGCATCAACGGCTTCACCTACGTGAAGACCAAATTCGACTACCACTCCGGCAAGCTCAACGTCACCGAGACCATCCCCTACTCCAAGGGCGAGAAGGCCGCCGTGAAGTGCTATGGCGCCGACGACGTCCGCGAGGGCGTGGCCATCATGCACCTTGAGGGCGTGGACGTTTCCATCACCGGCAACTCCACCAACCCCACGCGCTTCCAGCACCCCGTGGCCGGCACCTACAAGAAGGAGTGCAACGAGCAGAACAAGCGCTACTTCTCCGTCGCCTCCGGCGGCGGCACGGGCAGAACGCTGCACCCGGACAACATGGCCGCCGGCCCCGCCTCCTACGGCATGACCGACACCATGGGCCGCATGCATAGCGACGCGCAGTTCGCCGGCTCCTCCTCGGTTCCCGCGCACGTGGAAATGATGGGCTTCCTCGGCATGGGCAACAACCCGATGGTAGGCGCCACCGTGGCGGTCGCGGTCGCCCTCACCGTAAAATAGACAGTATTTCGGCAAGCAACGCGCCGGCTAACCCAGCCGGCGCGTTTTTTATTGCACATGATCTCCCCGCTTACGCCAGAGGACAGCGTGGCATTTGAGCAAGTTTCCAGATTGATTCTTTTGGTACAATGTAACCATGGGGTTTATACTTGCAAGAGCTATAGCGGCGTTTTTCCTCTTTTGGGCCACGGTGCCCCACAAGTTCTACGACTATTTCACCCTGCTGAGGATTTACATCTGCTGCGTGGCCATTTACGGCGCCTGGTATGCCGTGCAGAAGAAGAAGCTGCCCATGGCCTTCATCTTCGGCAATCTTGCCTACATTTTCAACCCCCTCATCACCATCACGCTGGAAGCCCGCACCTGGAAGTACATAGACGCGCTCAGCGGCCTGTTCATGCTGATTTCCATATACTTCCTGCATGACGAACCCGAGGATGAGACGGAGCGCGACCTCCCGGGGGCGAAAAGCATAGCCTTCGACAAACATTTCCGCACCTCATCGAGGCAGGCCATCCGAAAAAGCCTCGCGCAGGACATTGAGATGCAGTCCATCTCCGCGCCCCCCCTTACAATGCGGAAGGAAACGCCCGCACCGCCGGGAAATGCCGCGGGCAAACGCCTTTTCGACGCCTATGTGGCGGTCAACTGGATGGCAAGCCCCCTTTCCTCAGCCGGAAGCGACAGCATCTGGATAGCCCACAGCACCGGCCCGGACACCACCGACGCGGAAGGCTTCCACAACCGCCGCATGGCATATGAACAGCTGGCGGAACTGCTCAAGCGCCATGTTGCAAAAAACCGTAAGGTTTTCGTCGGCATGGATTTCAATTTCGGCTACTCTTACGGCTTCGCGAAAGCCCTCCAGAAGAACAGGGAGGACGCAGGCTGGTTCACCACCTGGAACGCCATATCGGAAACCTCCCGCAACGAAGCGGTCCTGTTCTCCGGGCATTCCTCGTCTTTCGACCTGGCGGCATCGCTGAACAAACGTGTCAGCGGCAACCCGGGCCCGTTCTATGAATGCCCGGAGGAATTTGCCGGCGCGTCGCTGGCACAAATAAAGCCGCAGTTCCCCTTCGCAACCAACGGGGGCAGGAACATAGAAGAAATGCGCCACACAGAAAAGATGCTGGCGAGCAGGGGCATAATACTTCAGTCGGTATGGCGTCTGCTCGGCAAAGGCAGCCAGGGCCTCATGGGCATACCCGTGCTGCGGGCCCTGCGCTTCCACGACTCCCTTTCCCGCCACAGCAGGATTTGGCCCTTCGAGACCGGCTTCAGCGCGTCGCACTTCGACCCCGCGGGAGCCTTCGTCCTCTACGCCGAGACCTGCACCGAAACGCTCAAATCCAATGTCCCGCTGCCAGATTCCGGCGACGCCTCGAACGCGGTCTATTTCGCCAGCCGTTTCGCGAAACTGGACGCGGAAGGCAAACTGGAAAAGCTCTTCGCCCCTCCCGTGGAGGACACGAAGATACTCAAGGAAGCGGTTGAAGAAGAAGGCTGGATACTGGGCGCGGGAATAGAACTCTAGTCCGCCGTTTTAAGGCGGGCAAATCCAAACATAAAACTTATCGGCCGAACTTCGCCGCGAAAGCGCGGCAGGAGGCAATCACTTCGCCGTCCCGCACAGTCACGGCGGCGGCTTCGGCGCGTCTTTTGCGAAGGGCTTCCCCCGCCAGGCTCAGCGCACCGAAAAGGCCGCGCCACTCCCACACATTGCAGGCCAGCAGGCGCAGGGCAAGAAAGAAAAAATGCGAAGCCAGCAGACCGGTCTCCCCCACGTTCTTCCACACAAACAGCAGCCTGTTCCTGGCGGAAAGCACCTTGGCGCGGGATGACACCTTGGATTTTATGGTGGCCCCCACCTTGTGCCATGCGCGGAATTCCGGTCCGTAGACTATTTTCCACCCGCGCTTGAGAGCCCTGTAGCAGAGGTCGCTTTCCTCCATGATATAGGGGGAGTACAGCTCGTCGAAACCGCCCAGTTCGCGGAAGCGGTCCGCCCGGCAGAAGAAATAGGCGCCCTGTACCCCGAAGGCCGGATAGGGACCGCCGGACGGGGCGGGGAGTTCCGCGTTATATATGTTCCCGGTGAAGCGCATCATGCCACGCCGCCAGTCCAGCAGCTTGAGGCCGTCTATCTGCGCCCCGCCGTAATAGGTGTAGCCCGCCGGACAAAGGGCAAAGACCGCCCCGTCTTCAAAATAAGCGGGGAAGGTGGAGAAATAATCCGGGGCAAGCCTGACGTCATTGTTGAGGAAAAAGAGTATGCTGCCGGTCGCGCGGGCCGCGCCGAAATTGCAGGTTTTAGAAAAACCGCCATTGACCGGGGTGGAGAACAGCTTCAGATTCGAGCCGGGCGGCACGGCCACGGCCTCTATGCTGCCGTCGCCTGAATAGTCGTCCACGAGCAGTATTTCCACCGGAACGGGGCAGCGCGCGGCGGCTTCCAGAACGGACGGAAGGAATTCCTCATGCAGGGCGCGGCCCTTGTATGTCGGGATGATAATGCTCAGGGACTGTTGCGTCATCAGATAGATTATCCCAAATTTGCGTTTAGCGTCATAGCTCCGGCATGGAGGAGCGCGCGCTATAATTGCTAAAATGTATATATTAATGGCTGAGAACATCCTCCTTGTCCGCACGGACCGCATAGGCGACGTAGTGCTTGTCACGCCCGCCATTTCCGTCCTGCGCGAAAATTTCCCCGGCGCGAAGATTTCCTTCC
>CAYPTM010000230.1:0-4700 GCA_964413345.1 uncultured Elusimicrobiales bacterium | reverse complement strand
GCGCAACGACAATTACTGGCAGGCCCCGGCCAAACTTGAAAAAGTCATTTTCATAGCCGTGGAGTCGGAACAGACCCGGCAGACCATACTTGAGGACGGCGACGCGGATTACGCGGAACTTTCCCGCGCCTCGCTGAAGGAAATGCGCTCCGTTCCCGGCGTGGAGGTGATGGACGACATGGTGGGCGCGGCCACGGGCGGCTTCCTGTTCTTCACCATGAATGTAGAAGGAAAAAACAACCGGCTTCTAGGCAGCGGCAAGCTGGACGGCAAGGGCGCTCCGCGCGACATGTTCGCCGATCCGGACGTGCGCAAGGGCTTCGCCTACGCCATAGATTACGAAAGGTACCTCAAGACGGGCCTGCGCGGCAAGGGCACGCGCGCCACCGGACCGATACCGTTCTCGGCACTGGTCTCTGATTTCGCCTCGCTGGCGGAAGGAAAGGGCCTCGACAAGGAAATAGAGCACCTGCGCTCCATCGCTTCCGGCCTGGCCGCCACGGTATATAACCGCGACATGGACAAGGCCCGGGAACACTTCAAAAAAGCTCTGGGCGGAAAGCTTTGGGAAGCCGGCTTCACCGTAGAGCTTCCCTATAACTCCCGCGTGCCGGAAGATTTCGTGCTCGCGGCGATTACGGCCATGTCCCTGGCGGAGATAAATCCCAAATTCCACGTCGTTCCCAAAGCCATGCAGAACGTGGAATTCGAAAAGGCCATGCTGGAACACCGCATTCCAGTCGGCATAGCCGCCTTCGAACCGGACTACATGAGCGGAGATTCCTTCGCCATGTCACTGCTGCATTCCAACGGCCTGATGGCCCGCGCGCAGAATTTCAGCGACCCCGAAACCGACAAGGCGATAGACACTGCCATACGCGCCTCCTCGGAAGAGGAAGCGCTCAACGCTTACAAAACAATACAGAAGCGTTACGACGAACTGGTTCCGCAGATATACACCTACTATCCCGCCTATTTCCGCGTGGTAAGAAAAGGAGTTAAGGGCGTAAAGACGCCCAAGTGGCTGGACCCATTCGCCAGCTATAATCACTTCAACTTCTACTACGTCAGCAAGGAATAGTTCTTACGCGATAAACCGATAAAAACGCCCCCTTCGCAGGGGGCGTTTTTATTTGCAGGACGGAGTGCAGGACGAACCCGCGTTTGTATTGCGGAAACGCCTTGACAGCCCCCCCGCTTTTTAATAGATTTTATAGAACGCCGCGGGGGTTTACGGCGCAACACTGGCGGGCAGCCTCACTCACCCGCCGAAAGAGAGGGATAAAGCTAATGAAAAAAAACATAGCACTTATGGCCGCACTGCTGCTCGGCAGCGCTCTGGCCGCCAAAGCCACCGACATCAACTTTGACAAAGGCGTGGACACCAAGGGCATCCTTGAAAACATCAAGAGCGGAGAAATAAAGGCCGAACTTCCTGACACCAAGTCCGTAAGCCGCTTCGCCAACTACACCCGCGACTGCGCCAAGTTCTCCTTCACCGCGAACACCCCGCTCGTTTCCCCCGTGGTCACGCTCAACACGATGGAATACGTGCAGGAATGCTTCCCCGTTCCGGCCGGCCCCAACGGCCAGATGACGCAGCAGTGCCACCAGCGCCCGGGCATGAGCTGGCACGAAAACGCTTCCGTCAACATCACCGCGGACCGCAAGCTTCTCCCCTGGGAAGTGGAAAGCTTCACCGTCTGCCTTGAAGGCCCCTGGAAACAGATATACCTTGACGACAAGGCCTACAACTACGGCGTGCGCGAGAACGGCGACGTGTACCTTCTCACCCCCGGCGACAAGATTGCCATGAACCCCGACCCCAACGGCATCACCGCCGTCCTGACCATGAACGGCAAGGACTCCAAGGTCACCTTCTCCGACAAGTGGGCTTCCTACTATGCCGGCGGACAGGTTGAAATAGCCCTCAAGGTCCGCCGCGAGATACCCCTCTGGGTCAACGCGACGCCTCTTGAGCAGACCTTCACCTTCACCTCGGCCGACAGCTACACGGTTCCTTTCGACGCCTCCGGCTACCACAGCGGCAAGTACTACGCCGAGTTCTCCATAAAGCGCCTCGGCACCACCGCCGTTTCCACCGAAAAGCAGGTCAAGGCCCCGGAAAGCGCCCGCGTTGAAGTAAAGTAACGCCAGTCTTGAAAAATGGGCCCCCGCAATACAGCGGGGGCCTTTTTCATGCCTTGCGGAGGGCCATTTTTCTGTTCGCGGATTTTTTTGTATAGTTACTTATGAAAGCCGTAGTTTCGGAAGTCCCACGGATTTACTTATATATTCGGAGGAATCAAATGTTCTCAAAGAAACTGGGAGTTGCAGTGTTTGTATTCGCCATTGCGGCCTCGTTCTCAGGCTGCGCCGGGCGCGGCGCCATCAAAGACGACCCCAACAAAAAGCAGGCTGAAGCCGCCGCCGCGGAAGCCGCCAAGCCGCAGGACAATGTCCCGCCCCTTCTGCCCGGCATGAATAACGATTCCCTGCAGGAAACCTCGGCGGAGGCCAACATCCGCGGCACGGATTTCGTGGCCGTGGACGGCCTTGCCTCCGTGCAGTTTGACTTCGACAACTACCATGTCCGCGACGACCAGAAGACGCTGCTCGAAAAGAACGCCGCCTTCATAAAGGGCCACAAGACCCCGGCCGACGTGCTTGTTGAAGGACACTGCGACGACCGCGGCACCATAGAATATAACATCGCCCTCGGCCAGCGCCGCGCGCAGACCATACGCGAGTATTACATCCAGCTCGGCATAGCCCCCGGCGACATAACCACCATCTCCTACGGCGAGGAAAAGCCTGTCTGCCGCGAAGAGACGGAAGACTGCTGGACCAAGAACCGCCGCGCTGAAACCAAACTGCGCGCCAAAGCCCAGTAACAGGCCGTTTAAATGATGGTAAAGACAAAAGCCGCCCTGCTGCTCTGCGCGCCGCTGCTGCTTGGCGGCTGCGTAGCGACGCAGCAGAACATAGGGGACCTGCAGACCCAGCTTAACGCGCTCAACTCCTCGCTGACCCAGATGCAGAAGAATCAGGCGGAGCTGAACGCCAAGATGGACAAGCTATCCGGCAACCTGGTTGCCCATTCAGAAAGCCTGCGGGACTTCGACAGGGGACTGTCGAAACTCTCGTCCAAGCTGGACGACATGGAGCAGGCGCTGGACTCCAAGATAGCCGCCGTCACACAGAACGTCAAGGCCCAGCAGGACGCGGCCAACGCGCAGGCGACGGCGCTGCTGCCCAGCAAGATATACGGCGAATCCTACACCCAGCTGATGAAAAAAAGCTACGAGCGCTCCGCGCAGGGATTCGCCCTCTACATAGAGAAATTCCCGCACGGGGAGCTGGTGGAAAGCGCCTACTACTACATGGGCGAGGCGTACTCCGGCCTTAACAGATGGCAGGACGCCGCAGTGGCTTACGCCACCATACTGGAACAGTTCAAGGACAGCCAGTTCACCGCTCCGGCCCGGCTTAAATACGCGCTCTGCATACTCAAGCTGCCCGGCAACAACAAGGACGAGGCGGTAAAGTACCTTAAATCCATAATTCAGGACTTCCCCGGCACACAGCAGGCCCGCCTTGCGGAAGACTACCTGAAGGAAGTGGAACCGCCCGCAGCCGCGCCCGAAGCAGCGACGGCAAAACCCGCTCCCGCGAAAGCAGCCGCGCCCGTCAAAAGGGCCGCAGCCAAAACAATCAAACGCGCCGCAAGATGAAGAAACTGCCGTTCCTGCTCGCCCTGCTTTTCGTCCCGGCACTGGCCGGGGCGCAGGCCGATGTCTATATAGGCGTAGCAGGCACGCAGATAATGGCGGACAAGATACCCATCGGCTTTCCTGCCTTTGTGCCGGACAGGGAAGGCAGGACGCAGGACATCGAGATGGGCGTCAAGATGCAGGACATCATCCGCGCGGACCTGCTGTTCTCAAGGTATTTTTCCCCAATTGAAGGCGGCCCCGCGGTTGACCCGAAGAAACCCAAATCCTCACTGCAAGAGTGGAAGATGCGCGGGGCGCGTTACGTACTTTACGGCAAGACCGCGCAGGTGGGCAACCTGTGGACGCTTTCGGCATCGGTGTTCGACACGGAAAGCGGCGACAAGATTATTGAGAAATACTACAAGGGCGAACTTCCCGCCGCGCGAAGAGCCGCTCACCTCTACTCCGACGAAGTCACCATCCGCATAACCGGCAAGCTGGGCATAGCGCACACCCGCCTGGCCTTCGCCAACGATTCGACAGGCAAGAAAGAAATTTACGTCGTGGATTACGACGGACTTGGCCTGCAGAGACTGACGGACGACCGCTCAATCGCCCTGCTGCCGCGCTGGTCGCACGACGGCAGCAAGGTCTACTACACCACCTACCGCTACAAGAACCCCGACCTGTTCGAGATTGACCTGAAGGGCCGCAAGATAAAGCCCGCCTCCACCACGCAGGGTCTTAATATCGCGGGCGGCATTTCCCCGGACGGGCAGCACATAGTGATGACCATGTCCAGGGGCGGCACGCCGCACATATACATGATGGACCTGGTCACCAAGCAGCTCACCCAGCTCACTTCGGGGCAGAGCGTGGACTCATCCCCCACATTCTCGCCGGACGGAAAATACATTTCCTACACTTCTGACAGAAGCGGCTCCCCCCAGCTTTACATCATGGAGCTTGAGACGGGCCAGACCC
>CAYPTM010000229.1:0-4714 GCA_964413345.1 uncultured Elusimicrobiales bacterium | reverse complement strand
TCACCAGCCTGCTTACCGGCAGGCCGGTGCGGAAAGGCATAGCCATGACCGGCGAACTGACCATAACCGGACGGGTCCTTCCCATCGGCGGCCTCAAGGAAAAGATGCTCGCCGCCTACAGGGAGAAGGTCAACACCATAATCTTCCCCAGGGGCAACGAGAAGGACCTTGAGGACGTGCCCCTCAAGGTCAGGCAGTCCATGAAGCTTATACCGGTCACGACGCTGGACGAGGTGCTTAAAGCCGCTCTGGGCAAGTAAAATGCCTGCGCAATTGCTGATGACGCCGGGCCCGACGCCCCTTCCCCCTCAGGTAAGGAAGGCGCTCGGCGCCCGGCCTGTCCATCACCGCTCGGAGGAATTCGCCGCGGCCTTCGCGGAACTTTCCTCCGGCCTCAAACGCGTATTTCGTACTGAAAACCCTGTCATAGTCATGTCTTCAACAGGCTCCGGCGCGATGGAAGCCGCGGCCGCCAATATCATGTCCTCCGGCGACAGGGCGCTTGTCATCTCAAATGGCGTCTTCGGTGACCGCTGGAATTACATACTGAAGGCTTTCGGCGTTCCGTTCGAGACGCTCCGCTTCCCTGACGGGGAAACCTTTCAGGTGGAAAAGGCCGGAGAGGCCATTTCCTCCGGGAAGTTCAAGGCCGTTTTTTGCACCCATCTGGAAACCTCCACCGGGACTCTCAATCCGGTGCGGGAAATAGCGGCGTTAGCCGCGCGCCACGGCGCGATGACAGTTCTGGACGCCATTTCCTCCGTGGCCGTGGAAGAGCTGGAGACGGACCTCTGGGGCGTGGACGTCGTTATTGCCTCATCCGCCAAGGGGCTTATGAACCCGGTAGGGCTGGCCTTCGCTTCGCTCAGCCCACGCGCTGTTGCCGCCATGTCCGGCAACGCCTCTCCCCGCTTCTATTTCGATTTCCGCATCTATCTGGATATGCTGCGCAAAAATCAGACGCCTTTCAGCGCGCCAAGCGGCCATGTTTTCGCCCAATTGGAGGCTGTGCGCATGCTGCTCGCCTCCGGGATGGAGTCCGTCTGGGCCGGGACGCGGGGGAAGGCTTTACTTTCCAGAAAGCTCGCCTCCAAACTCGGCCTGGAGCTGTTTTCCGCGATGCCGGCCAACGGCCTTACGGCCCTCAAGGCTCCGCTTGGAACGGACGCATCAGAAATAGTAGCGCGCATGCACGCAAAATTTGGGATAATAATTGCAAACGGGCAGCTTGAGCTGCGCGGCAAGATTTTCAGAATAGCCCATATGGGACATATAAGGGCCGGCGATGTGCGCCGCGCCTACAAGGGGTTGGCAAATGTCATTTCTAAATAAATGGTTGCGCGTATCGCTGGCGGCGGCCCTGCTGCTGCCGTGCACGCCTGTCTTCGCGGCGGACCCTCTCAGTGACGAGGCCGTCCAGGGCCGCATCGAGCTGGATAAACTTAATTCCATTTTCGACCAGTATGTCGCCATAATGCAGCAGATTGACCCGGAAGAACTCACCAGCATGGGCATCCATTCTGCGGACATGTACCTTACTTCCCGCAGCGCGGACAAGGAAAAGGAGAAGCTGGACAATCTTCGCGTTTTCCTCAACCGCGTGAGAGGCCTCAACCGGGACAAAATGCGCAAGTCCGACCTTCTGGACCTGGAACTTTTCGAGACCAAGCTCCTGCTGGACATATTCAACACCGAGCATCTTTCCCCGCTTAAGACCAGGCCGCAGTATTACCTTTCCGCCCTAGATTCCATTTACGGCATAATGACCAAGGAGTTCGGCAGCTATTTCGTCCGCGCGGAAAACGCGCTGCGCAGGCTTGAACAGCTGCCGGACGTTCTCATCGAGGCGGAGCGCAACCTCTACCATCCCCCGCGGATATGGGTGGACCAGACCATTCTGGAATGCGACGAGGCGGAAAAGTCGTTCTCCGACCTGGTGCCCATGTTCAACCGCTTCATCGGCGTGGACACGCTGCAGCGCCGCCGGCTGGAACGGGCCGTGGACAACGCCCGCGACGCCATAAAGCGCTACCGCAACTATCTCGCCAATGACGTCATGGTGCAGGCCGACGGGGACTTCCGCGTGGGCGAGGACGTTTACGGCTATTACATGGAGCGCTGGCACAAGGTCGACGACACCCCTTCCATAGTGCTCAAGCGCATGAGGAAGATTTACGCGGAGAACAAAAAGGAATGCCTGCTTGAAATGTCCCGCTTCCTGGGGGCCAAGGACGTCCGCACTTCCGATTTCGAGTATGTCCTTCTCAAGCTGGGCAACGAGCATCCTGCCGCTGCCGACGTAACCCGCGTGTTCCAGCAGGAAATAGAGCGTTCCTACCAGCACTTCGACCGCTACCGCATCCTGCCGGTTCCCAAGGAACGCATAAGGGTCGTGGAAACCCCCGCCTATCTCCGCGTGCGCGGCGTGCCTTCCGCGTATTACAACGCGCCTTATCCGCTTGACGACAACCGCGTGGCCGAGCTTTACGTCACCACCCCTCTCAGGAAGGTCAAGCCGCAGCTTGCCGAAGCCATACTGCAGCAGAACTTCAACTACGCTTCGATAGAGCAGCTGGTCACGCACGAAGTCATGCCGGGGCGGCATCTGCAGGATTCCGAATCCGCCAAGGTTTCCCGCATACGGCGTATCGCCAAGTCGCCTCTGCTTACCAACGGCTGGGCTTCCTACAGCCAGTATCTGGGGCTTGAGCGCGGCTTCTTCACCTCGCACGCCGCGAAGATTGTCTACCTGCGCTGGCAGCTTGTCCGCGCCGCGCGGGCCATAGTGGACGTGCAGCTTCATATGAAGGAAATCACCTACGAGCAGGCCTTCGATTTCCTGACGCGCGACGCTGGCCTTACGCGTCCGCACGCCAAGGCGGAACTGCTGCGCGTTTCCTACGCGCCGACGGACGCGGTTTCCTATCTGTACGGGCTGGAAGAGATGCTGCGCCTCCGCAAGAAATTCGAGGGCATTATGCAGCGCCGTTTCGATATCCGCGATTTCCACGCCATGGCGCTTTCCGTGGGCAACATACCGCTTCCCGCGCTTGAAGAGGAGCTTACCGCCCGCTATAAGCAGATGAGCGAAACACCGGTCGAGGACGCGGACAGCGTCTTCTCCCGGCGCGAAGAACTGATGAAATGACGACCGCGCTCGAATATGCGGCTGCGCGCAAGGTTTATAGCCGCTCCCATCTAGGCAGGGTGACTCGCACTGTCGGCCTGGACGGGCTGGACCTGCTAGTCGAAAAGGGAGAGGTTTTCGGCCTTCTGGGGCTTAACGGCGCCGGCAAGACCACCGCCATGAAGCTTCTCCTCGGCCTCCTTTTCCCCACCTCCGGAAACGTGTCCGTGCTCGGCGTGAAGGCCGGGACGGACACGGCAAAGCGCGCCATCGGCTATCTGCCTGAACTGCCCTATTTCTATCCCTACTTCACCGCCGAGGAGTCGGTTTCCTTTTACGGCCGCCTTTCGGGAATGTCCAGCGCGGCCCTTCGGGACAGGGTTCCCCTCGTCCTTGAGCAGGTCGGCCTGGCTAAGCACGCCGGCAAACGCCTGTCGGAGTATTCTAAGGGAATGCTTCAGCGCGTCGGCGTGGCGCAGGCCATCGTGCATGAGCCGGACATCATCGTCCTGGACGAGCCGGTCAGCGGGCTTGACCCGCTGGCGGTCCATGACTTCAGGGAGTTGTTCGTTTCAATAAATAAAACCGGCAAGACGCTTTTCCTTTCTTCCCACAGCATATCGGACGTGGAGAAGCTCTGCTCCCGCGTCGCCATACTTAAATCCGGCCGGCTGGCCCGCATTGTTTCCCAGGATGAATGGCAGTCCGCCTCGGGCGGGCTTGAGAAGATCTTCGTGGATACGGTCAGGGAGGACGCATGAGCCGGGCGTTTTCCGCGTGTTTTGTCATAGCTATGCAGTCTTTCCGCGAACAGTGGAAGAACCGATTCTTCCAGCTCGTGGCGGCTTTTGCCGTCATCGCGCTTTACTTCGGGCTTATCCTCCGGGAGATGGCCGGCGACCAGCAGGCCCGCGTTTACGCCCATTTTGGCCTCGGCCTCTGCGAACTGGTGGGCATGGCGTCCGCCATATACCTTTGTTCAACGGCTGTAATAAGGGACATGGAGACCAAGAACATCTATCTCCTTCTTTCCCGGCCCGTGCCCCGCTGGAGCTATGTGGCCGGCAAATTCTCGGGCCTTACCGCCAGCGTCATTTCCGCCATAGCCTGCATGGGCCTCGCGCACGCCGCTTTCATGCTCCTCAGGCATTATCCTGTCCCATCCTATTACGCTTCGGCTCTTGTCGCCTCGTGCCTCAAGGCCGCCGTCATAGGCGCTCTGGCCATGTTCGTTTCCCTTTTCTCCACTTCCGTGCTGTCCTCCGTAGTCATGTCCTTCATTTTCTGGACGCTCGGGCACTTTCTCTCGGAGGCGCGCTTCATCGCCCACAAGCTGGGGGGCCTCAGCGGGGCGGTTCTCGCGCCGGCGCTTTATGCCGTGCCGAATATGGCGCTTTTCGGTGTGACGGACGCTCTTGATGCCGCTGGCCAGTCCTTTGCCGGCTGGCCCGCGCTTCTCGGCTACTGCGCGCTTTATTGCGGCGCCTGCCTTGCTCTTTCAACCGGGCTGTTCTCACGCAAGGAGTTTTAGCGTGGCCAGATACTTCATTCTGGCGGCGGCTCTCTTCGCCTGCGCTTTTGCCGCGG
>CAYPTM010000228.1:0-4730 GCA_964413345.1 uncultured Elusimicrobiales bacterium | reverse complement strand
TTCACTGCCAGCCCGGGGGCTTCCTTGCCGCCTATTTCTCCCTTTATATAGGAAAGGTCGCGGCCTTCCCAGTTTTCCGGGATGAAAGCCGCCAGAAAATACCTGTTCTGCACTCCGGCCCATATCCATTCCTTGGCGGGTTTGTCCTTGGAAAGGTCTTCAAGAGTCGGGTGTTTTTTCTTTTCCTGCTGTATGGTATAGGCCGCTTTCCAGTTGGAAGGGTTTTCCTCATTTTCCGTCTTAACCGTCCCGATGCCGGGGCCGAGCGTAAGCGACCATGCCGGCAGTTCCGCCGGGACCTTGCCTGTGTTGCGGGCGCGCAGTTCAAGTTTTCCGAGACTGCCGTCCTGGCTGAAGCGGTATGCCTTGGTTATGACAATGCCGCCGGGAGCCGCCGCCTCGAAAATAACTTCCGAGGCGGTGTGCGATTTCTCGGTGAAGACGAGGCCGGGCATTGTGGAGAAGAAACCCGGGTTCTTGACCATCACCATCTCGGCCGAGCCTACCGGTCCGTAGAAGTGGGCGCTTTCCATGGCGGCGCCGGCCGGCGCTATGGCGATATCGGTTTTGTCCGCTTTGTAGTGGCTTATTTTGCCCTGGGACATGACGGGAGATGAAGGGGCTGCCGCCGGGGAAGGTGCTGCTGTTTTTGACGGGGCCTGCTGTATGGACGCCGCGACAGGGGCTTTTGCGCCGGGAGCGGGCTTGTCTTTCTGGCCCTTTTCCACCCACATGAACCACGCGACGTAAACCAGTATCGAGAGGGAGACTGCTATAAAGAGATTTTTATTCATTAAAACGTTGCCTCAACAGCGAATTTCGGGCGCGTTTGCGTCCGGATGGAGTGATGACAGCCGTTTAATGAAGGGAATTGCCCTGTTTTACGTGGATGCGCGTCTGGCGTTGCGGTCCTTATCCCCGTATGGGGCGAAGCCGCTTATGCCGTTTTTGGCGGAACCGGGTCCCACCCGCCGGGGTGGAAGGGGTGGCATTTCGCCACGCGACGCGCTGCAAGATACGAACCGTAAAATGGGCCATGCACGGCGAGGGCTTCCCCCGCGTATTGCGTGCAGGTTGGGACGAAACGGCAAGCGCGCGGCCCCAGAAGGGGCCTCAGCAGCCTGAAAGCGTAAAGGCACGCGCGCAGCAACGCCGAAAACGCGTCATTGAGGAGCCTGGCCGGTTTCGTCCAGAAGGACGCCTGCTTTTCTCCACAGCTCGAAAAGTGCCTTTTCTGCGCAATGATAATCATTTGCCGTTATGCCTCCGCGGGGATAGATTATGTAATCCCTGCCGGAAGCCAGTTTCCCGCAGTTCTTGCGGAAAATTTCCCTGACAATTCTCTTCGCGCGGTTTCTGTCCACCGCGCCGCCCAGGTTTTTCCTGGACGCTATCACTCCAAGCCGCCGCGCAGCGGCGCCGCGCGGCGAACTTTTACTCCACAAAATGAAATCCCGGGTGGCCGTCTTTCTGCCCTCCGCCAGCACGGCGGAAAATTCGTTTTTAAGCTTGACGCGCTTTGACCGGGATAACCCAAGCAACTTCACTAGATCTTGGGAATGAGATGCTTTCTGCCTTTTCTCCGGCGGGCGGACAACACCTTGCGGCCGCCTGCGGTTTTCATTCTGGCCCGAAAGCCTATGGATTTGCTTCTGCGTCTTCTGTTTGGTCTGTATGTGGGTAGCATAGTGTTCTTATTATAGTAAATTGCCGCCAAAAAGTATAAGCTTTATTTATGCACAGCGTTGAGCCCGCCATCGTCCTCGCCCGCAGGAATATCCGGGAATACGACCGCGTCATATCCGTTTTTACCCGCGGCCGGGGCAGGCTGACGCTGCGCGTGCCGGGCGTCAACAGGCCGCGCGGAAAACTGAAGGCCATAAGCGAGCCGTTCGCCTGGAGCGAATTCCGCATAGCATCCTCTTCCGCCGGTCTCGGCGGCACGGTAAGCGGCGGCAAGATAATAAGCGTTTTCCCCTCCATCCGGGCCGACCTGCGGCGGACCCGCCTGGCGCTGCATTTCTGCGAGCTGGTCCTCCGCATGACGCCAGAAAGCCAGCCGAGCCGCGAAAAGTACAATCTGCTTGTTTCCGGCCTGTCGGAACTGGAGCGCAGGCCCGCGCCGCTCGCCCTGCGCGTTGCCTTCACCCTGCGCCTGATGCGCGAGGCCGGCCTCGGCCTCGACAGGCCCGTCCTCGGCATAAACACCGATTTCTGGACCCAGCTCCACGACGCCCCTCTCTCAGACCTGGACGATTCGGACCTCGATCCGCGCGACATGGAAAAGGCGGCCCGCGTCGTAGCCCGCTTCTGCGAAACCCATCTTGAGCGGCCGCTCAAGTCCGTGCTGGCCTTCGCCACCGAACGCGGGCCGGTCCGCCCGCATTGAAGCCCGCCCCCATATTTTGAGATAATCATCTGGTACGGCAAAACTTTCCCGTCAGGATGGTCTTCATGAATTTTCAGGATATAGTCCACACGCTTGAGATGTACTGGAAGAAAGAGGGATGCGCTCTCCTTTATCCTTATGATTTGGAAAAGGGTGCGGGCACTTTCAACCCCGCGACGTTTTTCGGCTCCCTGACCTCGAAGCCCCAGGCCTGCGCCTACATAGAGCCGTGCCGCCGTCCCACCGACGGACGCTACGGGGAGAATCCCAACCGTTTCGGCAAATACTACCAGTACCAGGTTCTCATAAAGCCCGCCCCGCAGGACATACAGCTTAAATACCTCGGTTCGCTGAAGGCCATCGGCCTTGACCCTGCCGAGCACGACGTCCGCTGGATTGAGGATGACTGGGAATCCCCCACCCTCGGCGCTTCGGGCGTGGGCTGGGAAGTGTGGCTGGACGGCATGGAAATAACCCAGTTCACCTATTTCCAGAACATGGCCGGTTTTCAGCTTTTCCCCATAACGGTGGAAATTACCTATGGACTTGAGCGCATAGCGATGTATTCCCAGAAAAAGCGCAACGGCTACGAGCTCATGTGGAACGACACCGTCACCTACGGTGACCTGCACCTTGAGCAGGAACGCCAGTTCTCCCATTACAATTTCGAGGAGTCGAACCCGGAAAACCTGCGCCGCTATTTCAAGGAATTCGAGGCGGAATCCCACGCGCTGGCGGAGAAGGGTCTTTACCTGCCCGCCTATGACGCCACGATGAAATGCTCCCACAACTTCAATCTGCTGGACGCGCGCGGCGCCATATCGGTGACCGAGCGCACCCAGATGATAGGCCGCGTGCGGGCCATGGCCCGCAAGTGCGCCCGCGCCTATGTCAACGCGGTGGAGCCGCAGAAAGAGGAGGCCGCCGTCAAGGCGTAAACCAGAATGAACAACGTTTTGCTTGAAGTAGGAATCGAACACCTGCCCGCGCGCTTTTTGCAGCCCGCGCTTGAACAGCTCGGCGAGAAGATTTCCGCCGCGATGAAGGAGCGCCGCCTGGAGTTCAAGGCCGTAAGCACCTGCGGCACCATGCGCCGCCTCTCCGTCCTTATAGAGGGCGTGGCCGACCGCTCGCCCGATATGGAGAAGGAAGTCTCCGGTCCCCCCTGGCGCCTTCTCAAAAACGACAAGGGGGATTTCACTCCCCAGAGCGCGGGTTTCGCCCGCTCGAACGGCGTCAAGCCGGAAGAGCTGGTGAAAATCAATTCTCCCAAGGGCGAGCTGATGTCCGCCAAAAAAGTCATCAAGGGCGAGCCCGCCCAGGCCATACTCTGCGATGTTCTTCCCTCGGCGGTGGCCGCTCTCCAGTTCCCCAAGAACATGATATGGGAGCCCGGGAAATTCCATTTCGCGCGCCCGCTGCGCAGCATCGTGGCGCTTTACGGGACGGAAGTCCTCTCCTTTGAACTGGCCGGGGTGAAGACAGGCAATTCCACGCCGCAGGCGCTCATGCACGGCGGGAAATGGATTGAGGTCAAATCCGCGGATTCCTACGCGGAAACACTCCGCTCCGCGAGAATACTCGTGTCCGCGCGGGAACGCGAGGAGTCTCTCAGAAAACAGATTGCGGCGGAGTCCGCTAAACTGGGGGTCGAACCGGACCTCGACGCGGTTCTCCTGGCGGAAACCGTCAGCATGACTGAATTCCCCGTAGTCGTGGTGGGCAATTTCAACAGCAAGTTCCTGATGCTGCCCAAGGACTTCATAACCACTGTATTCAAGAAGCAGCTGAAGTTTTTCCCCCTTTATAAAAAGGATGGGGGCGTGGCCTCCAATTTCATTGCGGTGCGCGACGGCTCGGACGCGAATCAGGACGAGGTGCGCCAGGGTTTCGAGAGCGTGCTGGAAGCCAGATTCTCCGACGCGGTGTTCTTCTTCGAAAACGACCTCAAAAAGCCGCTGGAGGACATGCGCGAGAAGCTTAAGGACGCGCTGTTCCACGAAAAGCTCGGCACCATTTACCAGAAGAGCGCGCGCGTGGAAAACCTCGCGGCGTGGATTTGCGGCGAACTGCGGCAGGACATTCCGCTCGACGAGCACGGAGTCAAGGAGGCCGCGCGCCTCGCCTACGCAGACCTTACCAGCGACGTGGTGCGCGAATTCCCGGAACTTCAGGGCTACATGGGCGGCGTTTACGCCGACCGCGCCGGGAAGGTCACCAAAGTGGCGATGGCCATAAGGGAATTTTATTATCCCGTCTCCACCTCTTCCCCCCTGCCCCTTACGCTTGAGTCGGCCGTGGTTTCGCTGTCCGGCAAGATTGACACACTGGCCGGGGATTT
>CAYPTM010000227.1:0-4737 GCA_964413345.1 uncultured Elusimicrobiales bacterium | reverse complement strand
CTTGGTGCGGCGACCGTTGCGGTCGATCACCCGCAGCCCGTAGGTCGCCAGCGCGTAGAAGGAGGTCTGGCGGTTATAATCCCCGTCCGGCAGGGCTGTATAGTTGCCGCTGTTGTCGTAATCGCCGCGCTTGGTGGCGTAGAAAACGTAGGGCTGTACGGACCATGCGCCTTTTTCATTGACCGCCGCCGGCCAGGCCGAAATCGGGCCCGGTGTGGGGTGCATTTCGGCGAATGCCGCCGTGACGGAGGCCATCGCTATGGCTGCCGCGAGTACCGCTTTGCCGCAGTATTTCATTTCGTCGTTTCTCCTTGCGTTCGTGCGCGCGTCGTCCCGGGCGCGGGGCCCTGGGGCGTGTCCTTGAAAAGCGCATTGGAAATTATATCAATTTGTCCGTTCAGGCAAAAAAATGAAGGGGCGCGGTTTTGCCGCGCCCCTCTTTTTCCGTCATGTTTGGGGGTGAATGACGGTGTGGAAATCGTTTTGGGCTTTCCCCCCTGCCCGCACTACTAGATTATTATAGTGAACTTCCCCTGTGTCAAAAAGGTTCTTTGGGCCCAGTATGCCGTGGGCTTTTGGGCCTAGCCTGATATAGGCTCAACGCGCCGGATGTTGTATATTAACATTGAGAAAGGGCCGGCGTCCGCCGCCCTGAGCGGGAATTTGAACCGTAGTTTTCACAGGGGGCATATGGAGAATCCTCAACGCGTGTCGGAGATGGACCTTTCGCCGGTTCCCGGCAGGACGTACTGGAATTCCGGGCGGGAATGGCGGGAGGAATTAATATACTTCCTTATGGTGGACCGTTTCCACGACGGGCGCGAACGCTCCTCCATCGGCGGCTCCGCCAGGCCGGATGTGGACTGCAAGTCCCCCAGGCTTAAAAAGTTCTGCGGCGGCAGGCTGCGCGGCATCACCAAAAACCTCGATTACATAAAGGGCCTCGGCTGTACGGCTCTGTGGCTTTCCCCCGTTTTCGAGAACGACGGCGCGCCCGACCCCGCTTCCGGCAGCTATCACGGTTATGCCATATCCAATTATCTGGCCATAGACCCGCGCTTCGGCACAAAACAGGACCTTATAGAACTGGTGGCCGAGGCCCACAAGCGGGGAATGTGCGTTTTCCTCGACGCCGTGGCCAATCACTCCGGCGATGTCTGGTATTACGAGAATGACCAGCCGAAATATTACGCCGACGACAACCGCCGCTATCCCTTCGGCGGCTGGCGCCGCCCTGACCGTCCCGTTCCGCTTGAATTGCGCAATCCGGAATACTATCACCGCCGCGGCCAGATACGCGACAGCGGTTGGGACGCCTGCCCGGAAACGCAATGGGGCGATTTTTTCACACTCAAGGGCTGGAACAACGACGATACGCCCGAGGGTATCGAGCTTCAGGACATCATAATCAAGGCCCACCAGTACTGGGTGCGCGAAGCCGACATAGACGGCTACCGCATGGACGCAGTCAAGCATATGGGCGAAACCGCCATCGCCCGTTTCTGCCAGTCCATGCGTGAATACGCATACGGCCTGGGCAAAAGGGAATTTTTCCTTTTCGGCGAACTCGTCGCCGGGGACGACGCCATCAACCGCTACACCGGCCCCAACACGGCCGGCCGGCTTGGCAGCAAAACCGTTTATTACGGCCTTTCTTCCGTGCTTGATTTTCCCCTTTACTGGGTGCTGCCGTCCGTAATAAAGGGTTTCCGCAGTCCCATGGACCTGATAGCCCGTAACGAGTCCCTGCGCGAGCGCGCCCTTTCCCGGGGCGAGCTGGGCCGCTATCTTGTAACATTCGTGGACAACCACGACCAGATAGGCCAGAACTACAAGCGCCGCTTCGCCGCGGGCTCCTGCGACAGGCAGGTGGTGGCCGGCGTAGGCTACTTGATATGCGCCCTCGGCACGCCCTGTATCTATTACGGGACGGAGCAGGGCCTTTCCGGCGAGGGTCCGGGCGATGAATCCATCCGGGAGCCTTTGTTCGACCTGGACGACGCCTCGCGCGATTATCTGAACAGGGATTCCCTTATATACCGGGAAATATCAGCCATAGCAGCCGTAAACAGGGCCGAACATGCCATTCGCTTCGGCCGCATGTATTTCCGGGAAGTTTCAGGCGACGGGCGTTCTTTCGGGTATCCCCAGTCCCATCCCTGCACTCTGGCTTTTTCCCGCGTGCTGGCGCACGAGGAGGTGCTGGTGGTTTATAACACCTCTACCACTGAAAAGCGTTCCGATTTCGTGATGGTGGATTCAACCCTGCATAAGGCCGGAGGGAGGATGCGCTGCCTTTACGGGAATCATCCTTCCCTTGAAATAAACGCCCATGCCGACAGCGGCAACGGTTCCCTGTTCGTGCGGGTGGAGCTGGAGCCCATGCAGTTTGCCATATTTAAAAATGGGGCCTAGGTCCGGTCTAGGCCCTTTTGCCCTTTTTCAACGGTTCATATTAGTTAATAATAATAGTGATGAAACATTTGCTTGTAGCGCTGCTGCTTGCTTTTAACTTCAGCCTTGCCGCTTCCACCACGGAAGCCGCGGGGTTTGAGGCGCTTAAGGCGGATTTTTCCACTTCCATCTCCACCTCTGCTTCTGCGGTTAATCTCCCGGCCCCATCCTATTCCGACCCTCAGCCCCAGATTCCGGCCTCCGGCGCGGCCACCGGGCAGTTAAAGGTTTATTTCATCAGCGTGGGCCAGGGTGACGCTGTGTATTTCGAACTTCCGGATGGCGGCAATGCCCTTATAGACGGCGGCCCCAAGACGGCCTATATCCGTGACTTCCTTACGGCCAAGGGTGTGACGCATATAGACAACGTGGTTCTCACCCATCCGCACTCAGACCATTACAGTGGCCTCAAGTGGGTGTTTTCCAATACCACCGTTTCCAATTTCTACGACAATCAGGCCGACAACACCGGCGCTCAGGGCGACAACAAGGTGCGGGAGCTCGCCGCCGCACAGAAGGATTGCACCATGGTTCATCCCCGCCCGGGCGACACCTATACCTGGAGCGGCGATGTCGGCGTGAAGGTTTTCAATTCCTGCCCGGACCCTGTCAGCGTCAAGAAGGAAGACGATGTCAATGGTTGTTCCATAGTGATGAAAATTTCCTACGGCGGCCGCTCCATCCTCATGACAGGCGACATCGCCCTTGAGCACGAGGCCATGCTTACGGAGCGTTTCGACTCAGAGCTCAAGGCCGACATACTGAAAGTTCCCCACCACGGGAGCATGTACGCCTCGTCCGAGATATTCCTCAACGCAGTCCAGCCCCGCGAAGCTGTAATCAGCGTGGGCAAGAACAATTATGGCCATCCCCAGCCGTCGGCTTTGCAGCGCCTTGCGGCTTCCGGGGCGACTATAACCCGTACCGACATATCCGGAACGGTTTCATTCACCCTGAGCGGGGACCCTTCGCAGAATCCCCCCTCTCCGGTGCAGGAAACCGGGACGTCCGCCGTTGCGGCGGATTCTGTCTCTCAAATCCAATAAAAGCCGTTATTGATAACGCCGGGCCGCAGCTTCGACGCTGAAACCTTCGCGCATGAAACATTTTAGGAACTTACTCCTGGCTTTCTGCTGTTTTGGCATTTTCTTCCCGCCTCCGGCTTGCGCGGCAAAGTCCACCGGCGCGAAACGTGCTGTGGCGCCATCCCCGGTCAAGTCCTCTTCAGCTAATAAAAAACAAAACGTTCGTTCCCTTCCAGTCGTTCAGGCCGCGAAGCCTTTCTTCAGCGACGATATGGACCGCGCCAGCATAATAGCGGCCTACCGCATGAATTTGCGCTATCTGGAAAGCCGCTCCTCCGGCACTTCAATAAGATTGGGCCATAACGTGATTTCCAGGAAGCACGCCCTTCGCACGCTTAAGCACCTTATAGCCCTTTTTGAAAGCGATATGGATATGCTCTCCATCTCCCGCGTGATAAACGAAAAATACATGGTTTACAAATTCAAGAAACGGGGCCTTGTAACCGGATATTTCAGCGCTGATTATGCCGTCGCGGCCGTGAAAGGCGGCAGATATGTCCATCCCCTCCCCTCAACGAAAAGAGTAAAGGGGAAGCCGGTTCCTCTGGCCTATGCCGCATCTTCCAAGGCGCTACGGGATATTCGCATAGAAGGCTCGGGCTATCTGGTGTATGAGGATGGAAACAGGAAGCTTGTCGCTGTTGCCGGGAAGAAGCCCTACAGCCTTAAGGAGATTACGACCTGCGATTTTCCCTCCACGGCCATGGACTGCGAGCCTGTGCCCGGGAGGACAGTGGCGGTAGACCGCCAGTTCGTCTCGCTTGGTCTGCCTCTTTACCTTATTACGCGCAAGCCCCTGGCGGATGATGATGGCAAGATTGTGGGACGCATGGGCGTGGCTCGTTTCGTCGCCGCGCATGACATCGGCGGAGCGATAAAAGGGGAAGGGCGGATTGACCTTTACTTCGGTTCCGGCAGGAAAAACGTTTCCGAAGGGAAGCGGATGCACCATCCCGGCACCGTCTTCCTTCTGGCGCTGAAACCCCAGTACATGAAAGACCCGCTCCCTCAGCCCCCCTCCCTCTCCTCCAAATAGAATATAACCCCGTGCGGCCCATTTACGCAGGGCAGATGTCTACTGCCCGGACCACTTGACTTAAAGGGGTGCATTACAGCATTACACGAAAGTATCCGCTGATAGGGACTATAATGGTCTGGGAAAACCGGACCGAATTTTAGGCTGAACTAAGGTGAAGAA
>CAYPTM010000226.1:0-4750 GCA_964413345.1 uncultured Elusimicrobiales bacterium | reverse complement strand
AAATGTAAGCGGATGATTTTCCGTCTGTGTTTTTCTTACTATTTTACGAGTCCATTCAACTAAATGAGATACCTCTTCGGAATGATTTGATGCTTCGGGTAAATCATGCGAAGCCAATCTTAATACTTTATTGTAAATCTCTTTATGTCGAATTTCATTCTTTATTATATATCCATTAGTATTAAGATGTGCCAAAAATGCCACCAATGCGGTTCTCTTATTACCGTTATGAAAAGGATGATTCATGCAAACACCGTACATAAGAGTCGCAGCATTTTCCCTAGGATCCGCATACTTAAGCTGAGAATTGGTTCCAATGGTCTGACGTAAAACTGCAGATGCAAGCAAATCAGAATTCCGCACTCCAGCAGGAGAAATAGGATCCCCTGCCTCATCAAAATGATGAATCAAGGCTTCATGTATTTTCAATAAATCTTCGACCGACAGAACTAAAACACTTCCACAATCCTGTGGCATTACGCCCCCCATACTTAACCATTTATATGCTTAATCATCCGCAGTGCGGACACAAGCTTTATCCCATTTCATAGTACACAGGCAGATTACTCAATTTTGCTTATGCAAGTCTAGTTATATATTTCAACGACACTTAAACAATACTAGAAATAAATGTAAAATTAGAGCTAGGGTTTTATTCCACAAAACAGTTCAAGGAGCGACCAATGACCCCATTGGGCTTGCTGAGAACCCTCATAAAGGGCATCTCTGAAAACACGACGCCGAACGAACTGGCCGCGGGCGCGGCCATGGGCGTTCTTATCGGGCTGGTTCCAAAGGCCAACCTCACCGCGCAGCTTCTGATGGTCCTTATCATGATATTCCGGGTAAACGTGCCGCTTGCCGCCGTGGTGGGCCTGCTTGTCTCACTGATAAGCCCCCTGCTGGACCCCGTCGCCAACGCCATCGGCTACAAGCTTCTGGCCCAGACACCGGCACTTACGCCGCTCTGGACAAAACTCTACAACATGCCAGTAATGCCCTGGACAGCCTTCAACAACACCATAGTCCTCGGCGGGCTTCTGCTGGGCCTGATTCTCTTCGCGCCTTCTTTCTTCCTGGCCCGCAAACTGGCGGTCGTCTATGACACGAAATACAAGAACCGCTTCACCGGCTCGAAGTTAGTAAAGGCGGTAAAGGCCAGCTGGCTGTGCGACTGGTATTTCAAAATGGGGGCCAATTAAATGAGGTGGTCCTACATAATATCCCGCGTAGTGGTTGTCGCAGTAATCTGGCTCGCCGTATTTTTCGGGCTGGACCCCCTTATTAAATGGGGCATGCGGAAAACCGGAGAAAGCATCACCGGGGCCAAAGTGGACATCGGCAAAGTAAAAACGAAATTCTTCCCCCCGTCCATGACCATAGAGAAGCTGGCCGCCGCGAGCAAGAGCGACCCCTGGACAAACATGGTTGAATTCAACAACCTCAGCATGTCCATAGAGGGCAGGCCGCTGTTCGAAAAAGCTGTGATAGTCAGGGAAGCCTCACTCTCCGGCCTGCGCTTCAACACGAAGAGAAGCACATCCGGGAAGCTGCCCTTCGTCCCCCCCTCCGCCATGGGGAAAAAATTCGCGGAGTGGACCTCCTCCGGCAAGGGCTTCGCCATGGACCGCTTCTCCTCCATCAAGACGGACGCCATAAAGGATATAAAGGTCGCGCCGGACAGCCTTGAAAGCGTGAAGCTGGCCAACGAACTGAAAGCCCAGTACGCCGCCGAGGCCGACGCATGGAAAACCCGCCTTGAAGGGATGAAATTCCAGGAGAGGGCCAAGGGCCTTGAGGAACGCTTCCGCCAGCTTGAGAAGGAAAGCGACACGCTAAAGCAGATACAGATGGGCCAGGCCCTGCTGAAAGACGCCGACGCGCTCAAGAACGATATAGCCAAGACCAAGGACGAGGTTACGGCATCGCTGGACAAGGCCAAGGGTTACGCCGCGAAAATAGAGGAAGCCAAGAAGCGTGACACCGCCGCCATCAAGGACAAAATGCACCTGCCGGACATGGACCCAAAGGCGATATCGGTCTATCTCCTCGGCCCGCAGACCGGCGGCATGCTGGAGAAATATCTAGGCTATTACGAAAAGAGCCGTAAGTATATACCGGCGGGCTCCAAGGCCGGCAAGATTGAGACACCGGCCCGCAAGGGCACCGTCGTGCATTTCCCGAAGGAAAAATCCTACCCGAAATTCGCCATCAGGAAAATGGCGGTCACGGGCGTGCTGGACATAGGCGACAAGAACCTTGACTACAGCGGCGTAATAACCGGCATCACCAACCAGCCGGCCGTATACGGCCAGCCGATACGCGCCGCGGTGGACGCGCAGTGGGGAGAGCGCAGGCTGAACCTTCAGGCCGTCATGGACCATGTGACGGAAACACCCAAAGACAGCCTTTCAGCCAAACTGTCCGGCTGGGCGCTTGCCGACATGAAGGCCGGGGACCCGGCCTCCCTTGAGGTCAAATCCTCCGGCGGCACCGGCGCGGTGGACGCGGACTTCGCCGTCACGGGCGACCAGCTGGACGGGAAGATAAAACTGACCGCAACCGGCATAGGCCTTACCGCCGCGATTGGCGGAGGGGGCGACGCCGTGGCATTCGCGCAGAAGGCAGTATCACAGAGCCTTGCCGGGATAAAGACGGCTGACGCCTCGATAGGCGTTTCCGGCACGCTCTCGAAGCCATCGCTGGACATAGACTCCAGCATAGGTTCGGCTTTCTCCAAGGGCATCAAGGCCGCCCTGGGTCAGGAGATAGAGAATTACCGCAAAGCTCTTGAGGCCAAGGTGAGTGAAGCGGTGGCCGGCTACCAGAACCAGCTTAACGACATGGTCAAGCAGAAGCAGAACGAAGTTCTTGGCCAGTTGAATGTGCCCGGCCTGGGCAACCTGTCCGACCAGATAAACAAAAAAATACAGGACGGCGGACTTAAGAAGGCGCTGCCGCAGGGCATAAAAATCCCGCAGTTCAAGTTCTGATAAAAACCAGCTTGTATAAAAGCAAAGGCCCCCGCAATGCGGGGGCCTTTTACGTTCAAATTCCAAATTATTAAAACTACAAGCATTCAATATTTCAATCCCGCCATACAGGAACAAAAGCGGACAAATGAATAGTTCTAATGGTTCGATTAAGGCCGGACAACTTACGCCAACTTGGGTCCCGCTGAGTATATATGGTCTCAGTCTTTTTACCACTGTAACGCCAGTTCTATGATACCCGAGCCGGCAATTTGCCCAGCAATACTCTTTTCTGCCTGTAGAGAATGAAATTCAAAAATAAAGCGGCGATATTCAGTGATTTCCAACACAATAGCCACCAAGGCGACCACCATGCCCCCGTTATCAACTCGACTGAATCGGAAAAGGCAAATGCAATCAAAAGCAAGCCGGTACTAAAACTTAGCCTGGCCCAGCAGCCCCTTCGGATAAACGCATAAATCACAAAACCCAGTCCGCCCCATCCCCACAAGCCAATCTCAAACAAATTGTATCTGTCCACCAGTATCGAATGGCTTCGCAGAATATCCAACTTAATAAATGAGATCATACCAGTGATGAAATTAGCAGCGACAGAGCAGCTAGAGATATTAAGTTCGGTTGTCATGTTTACCCCGGTAACTCTCCAAAAAAGCAGCACATCGCACATCTAAAAGCAAAGTATCCTTCAACAAAACCATGGGACAATCGCACCCGAGATACGGAACGTCAATGCGAACGGAAGCCAAAGCGCTAATTTTTCAGCGAATAGACTGTAACTTCAGCGCCGGAAGCCTTTACGCTGCCGACTGTGCGGAGCGTGGCTGTCTCCCCGCACTTCACAAAAGAGTAAAGGTCCCGCCCCATGAATACGGCATTGTAATTTATGGAACTGTAGCGCCATTCGACAAGCGCGCGTTTGACCCCGCTGTTTTCAGGGAAACGGATGCGCACGGCGCAGGCCGGCCCCGCCTCCGCCGGAGTAGGAATAGCATGCAGGAAAGTGTTGGGCGTGGGTTCAGTGAAATCGGCGTCAACCAACGTGACCGGTCGGGCCACGGGGGCGAACAGGGCGTCGAATTTGCTCTTAAGGTAGTAAATATCGCTGCGGTAATGCCGCTGGTTCCATGTGTTGCCGGAAACATAGCGCAGCTTTGCGTAACCGCGCGCGGGATTCTTGAAATCCGCAAGCAGCATATATCTGTCCTTCAGAAAAAGCCTCATATAACCGGTACGCCAGCTTTCGGCGTCATTAAGGCGTTTGCCCACATAGACGGAAGGAGGATTGTCCTTCATGCCGGAAACTATATCCGTCATCGTGTAATAGCCCATGCTATTGAAAGCGACAGTAAAATCCTCCACCAGTGGCCGTCCGACAGAAACCCTGTCCAGCAGAAAGAGCGTGGGGAACTGCGAAAAAGCGGCAATCCTGTCATGCGGAAGAAGGTTGAGGACCTCGGCGGAACGTATCTCGTTCTGGTCATGCGGCAGCTTATGGCCGGACACGAAATAATCCCAGTAAAGCATGGAGCCGCGCAGGGCGGCTGAATAATCATAGGCCAAAGCGTACAAATTGACACCGGCGAACAACACTGCGGGAACGGCAACCGCGTAGAAAGCGTGCTTAAGCGTTCTGCCGCCGCCTATCTCCACTTCGGAAACCGCCATCTGCTTCATGCGCTCCTTCCAGCCGCCGGACAGTAGCGGAGCCGCATCACAGTTTGCCCCACGCAAGAGAAAGCGACTCCACGGCGGAAATG
>CAYPTM010000225.1:0-4753 GCA_964413345.1 uncultured Elusimicrobiales bacterium | reverse complement strand
TCTGTTTGCGCTTTTTTATGAAGAAGACCGCTCCGGCCGCGGCGCCCCCTAAGGCTAGCAGTATTAAAAGTATCCCTATTATGACGCCGGAACTTCCGGATTTGGCCTGTTTTTTGACCGGCGGCGCCTGTTCCTCGCCCTGAGCAGACTCCGGCGATAGCGCGGCCTGGGATTGCGTGTTCTGGGATACCGGGGCTGCCGCCACCGGCAACGCGGGGCCTACGCCCGTAACTTTCCATAGCCGGACTGCGCCATCCTGTCCGCCAGTGGCTATATAGCTGCCGTCCGGTGACCAGGCGACAGTGACAGCCTGTCCCTTGTGTGCCAGGAATTCAGAAATCTTTTCGGCCGGAAGTATGCGGTATACGCGCAGAGCCCCGTCACCGCTGACTCCGGCCACGAGCTTGGCGTCGGGGGAGAGCGCGGCGCTGTAGAAGCGGGTGCCGCCGCGGAAAAAACCTATTTCAGCCCTGTCGGAGAGACGGAATACCCGGAGGCTTTTGTCGGCTGACGCCGTCGCGGCCAGCTGGCCGTTTCCGGACAAGACGCAGGAGAATATTTCCCCTTCGTTCCCGGCCAGTTTGCCAAGTTCCGCGCCGGAGCGCGGGTCGAATATCCGCGCTTCCGGGGAAGAGCCGGATACGGCCAGCATGTTTCCTGAAAAGGAGAGCGAGAAAATCTGTTTCATGAGGCCGGGGAACGTTTTCACCGCTGTGAGTTCCGGCAGCCGCAGTACCGAAATGACTTTTTGCCCGCCCAGAGCAAGCATGTCTTTTCCCGGCGCCACGGCGAGGGGACCTATGGTTCCCAGGTCGTCCTCCACCGCTTTCAATGGTTTGGCGTTCTCCACGTCCCAGAGGATGAGGCTTTCCCCCCTTGCCGAAGAAAACAGGGCGCTGCCCGCGTAAGCGACAGACGTGACCGGGGCTTTGTGCCCGCGCAGCAGCCGGAGGAACTTTCCCTCCGCCACGTCCCAGACCACGACGTTCTTGTCCTGTCCGGCCGAGGCAAGATACCGGCCGTCCTCGGAAAACGAGAGGCTCCACACCCAGCCGGAATGGTGAGCCAGTGTCACCGGGACGTTCGAAATCTTCTGGGCGCGACAGGGGTTTGGCAGAAGCAGCGCCGAAAGCAAGAGTATGTTGATGTTCATAAAAACGTGTTCCTTTATTCTTGCCCCCTCTTTTGCTTGAGGGGAACTATGGCCGCCTTGAGTTCCGCGACGGAAGAGTACCGTTTCGAGGGGTCCTGCTCCAGGCATTTGGAAACTATCTCTTCCGCCAACGGGTCCGCTTTGGGGAGCATGTCCTTGAGCTTTATGTAATTTTTCCCCATTTTCTGCGCCTGGAAATCCGGGCCGGGGAAAGGCCATTTGCCGGTGAGCATTTCATAAATGGTCACGCCGAGCGCGTAAATGTCCGTCCGCTGGTCGTACTGGCCGGTAGCCTGTTCCGGGGCCATGTACGCGGCCGTGCCGGATATGTCCTCCCGGTCCGCGTCGCGCAGGGGTGTGGCTATGCCGAAGTCCATGACGCGCACCATGCCGTCCTTGCCTATCATTATGTTGGAGGGCTTCAGGTCGCGGTGGACCACCCCGTTTGAATGCGCGTATTCAAGCGCGTTGAGCACGTGCTTGGCGATGCTGGCCGTTTCCTGAAGCGAGAGCTTTCCATACTGGGCCAGTATGGATGTAAGTGTCCTGCCCTCCACCAGTTCGAAAACAAGGTAGATGCCGTTGTCGTCCAGAATGGTATAAATGTCGACGATGTTCGGATGTTTCAGCGCGGCGGTTATCTTGGCTTCCCGTATGAAGCGCATGCGCTCCGCCGAGTCGCGGCTTATCTCGTCCCGCATCTTTTTAAGGGCGAAGTGCCTGCCTATCAGCACGTCTTCCGCCTCGAAAACCCGGGACATTCCGCCATGCCCTATTTCCCTTATGATGCGGTATTTGCCGCCGATGAGCGATATCGTCAGATCCGGCGGCAGGGCATTGCCGGACGGTTTGCTCAGCGTAGGTATCTCGGGCGGGTTGTTCTTCGAGCCGCGGAGATTTATGGACGCCTCCCGCCGGAAGGCTTCCTGCGGGGCGTAATTGCGCGGGGCCGTTTTGGTGTTCTCCGGCCTCATTTCTATCGGTTTCAGGGTGATGGGTTTGGCTGCTGACGAAACAGGGGCGGCCTGTACTGGCGGCAGTTTTATTTCCTGGGACGTGTTTTTCCCCTTTCCGGAAAGCCTGGCTTCCCGTTCCGCCTCCATCTCCAGCCTCAGGTTTTCCTTTCTTATGAGATTTATGACCATCACCGCCAGGATGACAATGAGGAGAAGCATGACCGCAAGTATTTCCAGGTTGCGGGTGGTAACCTGCCCCAGCATGTTGTCCGAAAGGCGTTGCAGAGAGGAGGAAAGTTCCCCGGAGATGGTTGATGTTGAATGCTGGATGGCAGGCGCGCCCTCGGTTTTCGCGGGGGCCGCCGGTCTCGCGGCGTTTTCAACGGCGGGAACTGTTTCCTGTGCGGCCGACGGGTGGCATGACAGCATGAAAAAACCCGCGAAGGCGAGCAATGTCACGCGTAAGTTTGCCTGTATCGTCCCGCAGCACATGAATATATAAATATTACGCGCAAAGGGAGGGTTTGTCAATAATTGATTTTGCCGCGATGCGGTCAGCGGGCCTGGCGCGCGGAGGCGCGTTCCGCCTTGTGCGGAAGGAAAGCGTTGAGCACGGTGCCGCCCGCCGCGCCCTGCGTCACGCTGAACCGGCCCCCGGCGGAAAGGGTGCGCTCCCGCATTGCGGCTATCCCAAGTGATTTCGGCGAGGCCGCCTTCCCTCTGGATATCCCCTTGCCGTTGTCTTCAACCAGCAGCTCGAAGCCCTCCCCGGACGATGTGAGGGAAACCTTTATCCGCGTGGCGGCGGAATGGGCGGTCGCGTTGTCCAGCGCTTCCTGCGCTATGCGGAAAATGCGTGTGGCCGTGTTGCGGCCCGCTTTCCTGTCGATTGCGCAGCGGCATTCTATGGTTATGCCGTGGAGGTTTTGATAGTTTTCGCACAGCCACCGGAGCGCCTCCTCCATGCCCAGGTCTTCCAGCACGGGAGGACGCAGGTTCTTCGCCAGCAGTGAAAGATGCGTGATGGCCGCCCTGACACGGGAGTTCACTTCCTCCAGACGGGCGGCCAGCGCCCCCGCCGCCGTGCCGCCTTCAAGTTCGCCGCCAAGCGCGCCAAGTTCAAAATTGACCGCCGCCAATGTGGATGCCAGTTCGTCGTGTAACTGGCGGGAAAGGGCCGCCCGCTCCTCCTCCCTTACCATTTCCACTTTCGCGTTCAGCGCCCTTAGGCACTGGTGGGAGCGTTCCAGCTCCATCTGGGCCTGCCTGAATTCCGTTATTTCCCTGGCCGCGCAGAGCACGGTCTCCACCCGCGCGCTTGTGCCGAATTCCGGCACGAACATAACGTCATAATGGCGCGCGCCCCTCCGGCCCGGGACCTCGAAGCCTTCCCGCCGTATTTTCCCGTCAGAGACCACTCCCCGCACGGCTTTTTCAATCCTCTCGCAGTACTGCGCGGGCACGCGCAGTTCCCTGCAGGTCCTTCCGATAAGGTATTCCGGGCCGACGTCGGCTATCCCCCGCACCTGGGGATTCGCGTACAGTATTCTGCACCCCGCGTCCAGCCTTATGACCATGTCGGGGGAATTGACCGCCAGGGCGCGGTAGCGCTCCTCGCTTTCGGTCAGGGCGGCCTCCGCATCCATCCGGGAAAGAAGATTCGCGAACACGTCGGAAGACAGGCGCAGCAGGCGGATATCATCCTCGTTCCAGGACCTTTCCCTGCTCCTCATTCCGAAGCCGTAGAATCCCAGCATGCGTATGCCGGCCCGGAGCGGGACATAAAGGACGGATTTTACCCCGGCCGCGCGCCAGAGCGCCAGTTCTTCGGCGGCTTCCGGCGGCGCGTCCTCCGTGTTCTGCAGGGCGATGAAGCCCTTGTCCACGAGTGAGGAGACCGTCCATATCATTCCGTGCAGGGGACGGCCTTCGCTCAAAACCGGTTGGTTGCTTCCGTCCGCGGTCCACGCGTAGGCGGAAGTGATGCGCGTCATGTTGCGGGTGAATGTATAAATGGTGGCGGATTCCACCTCAAGAAAGGCGGCTATGCCTTCCAGCGTGTTTTCGAGCGTCCTTCGCAGGGCGTGCGGCTTGACGGAAAGGAAGCTGGCGGCCGTTTCGGCCATGAAATGCTCGAAGGCGATTGTCCTTCGCAGGCCGGCCTCTGCCTTGTGCCTTGCTATGGTGCTGGCGAATGTTTCCGCCAGAAACCGGGTGAGGAGGACTTCGTCCTCGCTCCATGCCCTCGCGTGGCGGGAGGCCACCAGCATATGGCCCTGCAGGCTCCCATTGGCGGTCATGGCGGCCAGTATAGCGGAACGGAATTCCGCCGCGGAAAGGGCGGCGCACAACGGCCCGGAAGGTGCTTCCGGCGACAGGAGGTCCGGGAGCACGAGAAGTCCGTCCTCGTCCGAAACGTCCGCTCCATGCAGTCCGGCGAGCGTTTCCGCTCCCGCGCCGGGTTTCCCGGACTCCGGGGCCGAGAAAACATAGCTCCGCGGACTGTCGTCATGGCTGGCCGGGGGAAGGTGCAGCGAAACGCTGTCCGCGCCCGTGAATTTTGCCGCGCTTTCCAGGGCCAGCCGGACTTCGTGGCCCATTTCATCGTCGCGCCGGTTCAGGAATTGGGTGGATACGGCGGAAA
>CAYPTM010000224.1:0-4755 GCA_964413345.1 uncultured Elusimicrobiales bacterium | reverse complement strand
GCGGCACGCGCCCCATCCTACCGCGTACAGCGGTCCGGAAAGAGAGGCGGCGTACTGCTCGATCCCCTCGCGGGACAGCCACTGCGGCTTGTCCTCCGCATGGGCGTTGCCGTCCGAGGAAACGAAAGACTGGGCGAAATACTCCTCTCGGAACGCGTGCGTGACGCACAGTATGCGCCCGCCCTTGTTGCCAATAAGCCAGCGGGCGTAAGCGGGGTCGTTGGCCGTCTGGA
This sequence comes from uncultured Elusimicrobiales bacterium, assembly GCA_964413345.1. GTDB lineage: Bacteria > Elusimicrobiota > Elusimicrobia > Elusimicrobiales > Elusimicrobiaceae > CAYPTM01. The sequence continues at coordinate 4,522 of CAYPTM010000224.1, read as the reverse complement.
AGGCGAGGGTCTCCAGCGTGGAAGCGCAAACCGTTTCCGCGCCGCAGAGGCGGGAGAGCACGGTCGCCAGCGTGAGGCCTATGCGTATGCCGGTAAAGCGCCCCGGCCCGCGCAGCACGAAAACCCGGCCCACGTCCCGCAGGGCGAAACCCTGCCGGGAAAGCAGGCGGTCTATCATCGGGAAAAGATAGTCTTCCTGTTTTATGCCCTTCTTTGAAACCGAAGCGATGTCCCCATCCGGGAAAGCCACGGCGACGGTAAGCGGCGTGTCGGAAGTGTCCAATGCAAGAACCGGGCCTTTGCTCATACGCTCTCCTCAACTGCCTTCAGCAGGGCGGCCGATGTGCGGCCCATTGCCGCGACGGTAAAACGGCGGCGGTCCCCATCCAGAAGGTCAACGGTAATCTCAAGCCTGTCCTGCGGAAGAAGCGCTTCCATCGGGCCGGGCCACTCTATGGCGAGAATGGCCTCCTCGTCCTCAAGCAGCGCCTCGAAACCCAGATTGTCCATGTCCCCCTCCTCCAGACGGAAGAGGTCCACATGGCACAGGCGCAGGCGCGCGCCCTTGTACTGGCGCATCAGGGAAAAACTGGCGCTTACCGGCTCGCGCTTCACGCCTATGGCGGCGGCAAGGCCCTTGACGAAGACGGTCTTGCCCGCGCCTATGGGCCCGTAAAGGAGTATTATCTCCCCGCCGGACATGTTGCGGGCGAAGCGTTCCGCGAGGGCGGCTGTTTCCGCCGGGCCGGAAGTGTCAAAAATGCTCGAATATTGCGGGGTTTTCATGCCCGTTGCACAGAACGCCGGTTCCCCTGCCCATTACTCCAAGGGCATAGGCGGACGGCAGAAATTTGATAAGCCTGCCGGCTTTGGCGGGAGGAACGGTGAAGATGAGGCCGTAGTCCTCCCCGCCGGCGATAATATAATCCTTCCAGCTTTTCCCCGCGCTTTCGCAGTAGGCCTCGAGAACAGGGGAAAGCGCCGCGCGCGTGACATCCAGCACGGCGGAACAGCCGGACGCGGCAGCCAGCGTCCTGGCGCTCTTGTAAAGACCGTCGGAATTGTCCATCATCGCGGAGGCAAGGCCGCTGCGTCCGATGAGAGCACCCTCATCGGGACATATTCGCGGGAGCCAGAAGCTTTCGGTCAGGCGCGCGAATTTGCGGGGAGCGGTTTTCCCGGCCAGATAATAATCCAGCCCGGCGCGCGCCTCGCCTATGCGCCCCACGCCGAAGATAAGGTCGCCCGGCTTTGCGCCGGAACGCAGAACGGGCCGGCCGCGCAGCTCGCCGGTGACAGAAAGGTACAGATGCATTTTCGCGGAACGGGCAAGATTGCCCCCCGCCAGAGTGCAGCCGAACGCGGCGCATTCTTTGAACAGCTCGTCCGAGAAAGCCTTTATCCACGGCTCGGGCGTGGTCTTTGGAAAAGACGCCCCGCACAGCACGCAGACAGGCCGGACGTCGCCCATGGCGGCCAGGTCGCTGAGATTTATGCGCAGCAGCTTGCGCGCGAGGAGGCGCGGCGTTCCGAGCGGGTTTATGAAATGGGTGTCCTCCACCATCTCGTCGGTGGTGCAGACCAGTGTGCCCCCGCCGTGGCGCACAAGCGCGCAGTCGTCCCCCGGGCCGAGCAGCAGGCGTTTATCCTTCTGCGCGGCCGCGCGTCTGGCGATGAAAGACAGCAGATTCCATTCGGTAAGAGGAGCGCGGGCCATATAAATAAATGATATACAATTTATAGACAATCTGCCTTGCCATAACTGAGGAGAATAGATGAAAATACTGCTTCATGCGTTGCTGTTGCTGCTTCCGTCCGCGGCGTTTTGCGCAAAACAGACCGTCCCGCAGGACACGCTCCAGATAGTGGAAAGCGTTCCGCAGGAGACGGTCTACGGCTCCACCATGACACTCCGCCCCGTTGAAACCTGGGTGGACATGATAAAAGGGGCAAAAAAGACCCTGGACATCGGCGTTTTCTATATCGCCACGGAGAAAGGCGAGGCCATGGAACCAGTCCTTAAGGCTATAGCCGACGCCGGCGCGCGCGGAGTGAAGGTGCGCGTGATGGTGGATTCCAAGATGTACGGCTCCAACGCCGCCGGACCGGACTTTCTCAAAAAACAGAAAAACGTTGAAGTGCGCGTCATAGATTTCAACAAAATCGACAGCGGAGTCATGCACGCCAAGTATTTCGTTGTCGATGGCACGCGGCTGTTCGTCGGCTCGCAGAACTTCGACTGGAGAGCCCTCTCGCAGATACACGAAATCGGCGCGAAGGTGAACAGCAGGACCATTGCGGCCGCCTTTGAACAGGTGTTCGAGGCGGACTGGGCTTTCGCGGAAAAAAACGTCTGGCCATTCGACGACACCGAGCTGGCGTCAGCGAAGGATTCTATGCCCGGCCCCGGCAGGATGGAGATACTCACCTACCGCGGAGAGGCCATCTCGGCCTACCCCGTGTTCAGCCCCGGCAAATTCCTGCCGTCCGGACTGCACGTGGAGCTGGTCGAACTTCTAAGGATAATCGACAGCGCAAAGGCCTCGGTAGACATACAGGTGATGAACTACAGCCTCAAGAACTACAGCGGCCCCGCGCCCTGGACGGAGCTGGACTCCGCCCTGCGCAACGCGGGTGAACGCGGAGTTAAGGTGCGCCTCATAGTGGCGGACTGGACGCTTAACCGCAACACTGTGCCCGACATAAAGAGCCTTGCCCGAGCGAAGAACGTGTCAGTCAAGGTGTCATCCATACCGCAGCATTCGAAAGGCTTCATGGAATACGCCCGCGTGGAACACTGCAAGTACCTCGTGGCGGACGGGGAAACATCGTGGATAAGCACCGCCAACTGGGAACGCAGCTATTTCTATTCAACACGCAATGCCACGCTGATACTGCTGGGGAAGCAGCCGGCTTTCGTGCTGGAGGACGTGTTCTCCAAAGCATGGAACGGCCCCTACACCACGCCCGTGGAGCAGGACAGGGAATACCAGCCGGTCAAAAAAAGCAAATAGGCTTACAGGGAAGAAAAAGCTTCAGGAAGATAATCTGTCAGGCCGCCCGCCATAACACAGCGGGCGGTCTTTTCTTTTGCCGCGAGATCGCCGCAGAGGCCGTGCAGATAGACAGCGCAGAGAACGGCCTTGAGGCCAGTGGCGGCAGTCAGCCCGCCGCACTTGAGATATTGCGCCCACAAACCGGCCGTCATGCCGCAGAGAACGTCGCCCGTGCCGCCCTTGGCGAGAGCCGGGCCGCCCGTAGTGTTGATAAAACTTTTCCCGCCGGAGCAGACCAGGGTTCCCGAACCCTTGAGAACGGTAATGCAGCCGGTCTTTTCGGCGCATTCCATCGCTGCCGCGGCGCGGCCTTTCTCATCGGAAGGGACCGGCCTTCCAAGAAGGCGGGACATCTCTCCCGGATGGGGAAGCAGCACGGACGGACTTTTGCGGCGCGAGAATATGCGCAGGTCGGCCCGCTTCGACACGGCGTTGAGAAAATCCGCGTCGCAGACAGCCGGTATGTCCAGCTTCATGAAAGCCTTGAGGGCGAATTCGGCCGTGTCGCCAGTCATGCCCAGACCGGAGCCTATGGCCATAACATCCGCGCCCTTTTCAAGCACGAACTCGCGCAGGACGTCAACGGCCTCGGAGGATATGGAACCCCTGGAATTTTCGGGAAGAGGAAGAGTGAGGGCCTCAAGAACAGCTGAAGCCACTATCGGCTGCTGCCCGCGCGCGGTGGCGCAGGTTACAAGCCCCGCGCCGGAAAGCAGGGCGCTTCTGGTGACAAGGGCGGCCGCTCCTGTCATGCCTATGGAACCGGCTATGACCAGCACGCGCCCGAAAGTCCCCTTGTGCGCGTCCGGCGGACGGGGAGGAAGGAAGTTTTTAACCGACGCAGCCTTTATCTTCTCTATCCTGACCTGTGGCATGGTTTCAGATTTTCATCGCCAGCGCTACCGCCGCCGCGTATTCCCGGGAGTGGGTCAGGGATATCTGGAACGATATCCCCTTCAGGCGGGGGTCCTGGCACAGGACGCCGGGCTTTCCCCCTGGCGCCTTCACTATCGCGATGTCCTTCAGGGCAAGACCTTTAAGCCCGGCGGCCTTCCATACCGCTTCCTTGGCGGCGAAGCGGACGGCCAGCCGCTCATACTGGTTCTTCTTGCCCAGGCTGTACTGCAATTCGCCTTCGGTAAATACCCGCGACAGAAAGTTTTTGTTCCGGGCGCACAGCTCCCTTATGCGCCGGACTTCCTCTATGTCTATGCCGACGCCGAACAGGCCGGGAGCGGCGCGACGGGGCGTCTTCATTCTACGGTCACGCTCTTGGCCAGATTGCGCGGCTGGTCTATGTCGCAGCCCTTGAGCGCCGCTATGTGATACGCGAAAAGCTGAAGCGGTATGACGCTTATGGCTGGGCTGAAATACTCATTCACTTCCGGCACGGTAAGGACCCAGTCAGTCTTGAACCTCACGTCGGTCCCCTCGGTGACTATGGCGACGACGAAAGCGTCGCGCGC
>CAYPTM010000223.1:0-4802 GCA_964413345.1 uncultured Elusimicrobiales bacterium | reverse complement strand
TGTTGCACACGGCTTAACAACTAGCAATATGTCCAGTTTTCAGGGGGATGGTCACGACGGACACATGTTCTTTTTCCTTGATGCCCAGTCCGTCTATTTCCCCCGGCCTCTTTCCCCCGGACAGCCGGGCGAGCCGTATATGAGCGCGGACCCGGCTTTTTTCGAGGTGATACGCAAAGGGAAGTCCGTGGTCGTCGGTCCCGTGCGGGACGACTGGGGGTTCTGGGTGTCGGCACTAGTGCCGGTGCGCCACCCGGACACCGGCGCCATTCTTGGCCTTCTTGGGGTGGACATTGACGCCGCAAGCTATATCGCGAGTATAAAGTCCATGCGTTTTATCGGCATAGTCATCTCCCTTTCCATGCTGTTCATGGCCGTGGTGTTTGTGCTCGCGCATCATAAGATGCGGGAATCGCGGGAGCTGTTCGCCCGTTCCGAAAAGCGTTACAAGAACATGGTCCACCAGAACAAGCTTGTCATGATGCTGGTGGATACAGACGATGGCACTATTTACGAGGTCAACGAGGCGGCGGAGCGTTATTACGGTTATCCGGCTTCACGGCTTCTCAAAATGCGGGTGCCGGAACTGGTAAGCGGCTATACATGGGATGAAGTTCTTGCCAGAGGCCGGAAAATCGTGGAGCTTAAGGGCCATGTGTTTCCTTCCAGGCATATACTGGCCAGCGGCGAAATAAGGGATGTGGAGCTTTACGGCGTTCCAATAGAACTGGACCGGATGTATATCTTCCTCGTGATTATAGACATATCGGAGCGTATTCGGGCGCAGAAGGCGCTGCAGGAGCGCATAAATTTCCTGCGTATCCTGGTGGAAACACTGCCTCTGCCTTTCTACGTTAAGGATACCGAGGGGCATTATATAGACTGCAACCAGGCTTTCGCCGATTTTGTGGAGCAGAGCAAGGAGGGGTTGCAGACGAAGGTCGTCACCGACATACAGCCTCCGGAACTGGCCACTTTCTATCAGCAGAAGGACAAGGAAATCTATGCTTCTCCCAACGGGGTGCAGCAGTTCGATACGGAAGTCTTCATAGCCGGGAAAAAGGCATACATGTCATTCAGCCGCGCCGTGTTCCGCAACGCGGACGGAAGTATAGGTGGCGTTTTGGGACTGATAAAGGACACCTCCGACCTTATTCAGGCCCGCCGGGACGCGGAAGATGCCAACGAACAGCTCAAGGAGGCCAATGTCGAGCTGGAGCGCGCCATGTCGCAGGCGAGCGAACTGGCGGCCCGGGCAGAGGCGGGCAGCCGCGCCAAGACCGAGTTCCTGACAATGATGAGCCATGAAATACGCACGCCACTCAACAGTATAATCGGCTTCACGGAACTTCTGCTGGCTTCCGACCTGAAGGGCAGGCAGAGGGAATTCATGGAGGCCGTGTATGACAGCGGGCGCAGCCTCCTCGTGCTGATAAGCGACATACTCGACCTGTCCAAAATCGAGGCCGGCAAGCTTGAGCTTGAGAAGCGCCCCTTCCTTCTTTCCAAATGCCTGTCGGATGTGGCCCATATGCTTTCGGTCCGCGTGCAGGAAAAGAACCTTGAACCTGTCTCATGGGATATCGGCCCCGGGGTGCCGGAAGTCCTCATAAGCGACTGCGGCAGGCTGACGCAAATTCTGCTGAACCTGGCCGGCAACGCCATCAAGTTTACCGAGACGGGCGGCGTTCATATGTCCGTTTCCTGCATGCGTACCGAGGATTCCGGCGGCTACACCATGTATGAACTGGAGTTCGCGGTCAAGGATACGGGTCCCGGAATAGAACCCGAGGTGCTGGCGCAGTTGTTCCGGCCTTTCACGCAGGGGGATTCCTCCACCACCCGTAAATTCGGCGGCACGGGGCTTGGCCTGGCCATATCCAAGAAACTCTGCGAGCTGCTGGACGGCAGGATCTGGGCCGAAAGCACCCCGGGCAAGGGTTCCGTTTTCCATTTCACCGTGCTGGCGCAGGGGCGCGGCGCTTCCGCACTGGAGCTTTCCGTCCGGGCGGCCTCCGGGACTTTGGGCGAGCCCGCTTCCATCCGCCGGTCCCGGATTCTTGCCGTGGAGGATAATCCGGTAAACAGGAAGCTGCTCTCTTCGATACTTGAGAGGATGGGCCATTCCGCGGATTTCGCGGAAAGCGGGCGTATCGCGGTCGAGATGGCCCGGCGCGGCGGCTATGACCTTGTGCTGATGGATTTGGAAATGCCGGAGATGGATGGTTTCGAGGCGTCCCGCCGGATACGGGAGGAGGAACGTGCGTCGGATTCCATCATTGTTCCGATAGTCGCGCTCACCGCCCACGCCACGACCGGCGACCGGAAACGCTGCATGGAATGCGGCATGCAGGACTACCTTTCAAAACCCGTGGTGGCCAGGGATTTGCGCGACGCGCTCGCGCGCTGGATAGAGCCGGCCTGGCCCATCCTGGTACTGTGCGCTTCCGCTCCGGCGTCGATGCACATAGAGCGCTGCCTGTCGTGTCTGGATGGAATAAGCCCGCATTTCATAACTTTGCGGGACAATACCATCCCGGTCCTGTGGCGTAAAAACTTCGCCGCTGTCATGGCTGACACCAGCGCCCTGAACCCGGATATGCTTGCCGCATTCATGCGCGGCGCCCGGGAAAACGCCCGGGTGGCTGGAATTCCATTCATTGCCATCACACGGGAATGGCAGGAGAATCAGGAGGAAACTTTCCGCGCCCTGGGTTTCGGGCAGATATCGGCCTGCGGTGATATGCCCGTGCTCGTTACTTCGCTGGTGGCTTCTTTCAACCACAATGAAAAACCCCGCGGCTGACCATGTCTTATGGCGCGCCGCGGGGCAGATGTAAGCTGACAATATCAGGATACCTGTTTCAGTTTTGAAAACAGTTCCGCCTGTTCCTTGGACAGCCGGTCGGGCAGGTCTATCTTTACCGTGGCGTAAAGGTCGCCGCGCTGGCCGGAGGGGGAGCTGTAGCCCTTTCCCGCTATCTTCAGTTTGCGCCCGGTCTTGGTTCCGGGGGGGACCTTTATGGTGACGCTGCCTTCCAGCGTCGGAACCGATATGGTTCCGCCTACGGCGGCATCCCACGGCATTATGGCCACCTCCGTCTCCAGGTCGTTGCCGCTGACGCGGAATACCGAATGGGGCAGCACCCTGGCTTTCAGGAAGATATCCTGTCCCTGCGGGCCCTGCCCTTTAAGTCGTATGCGGCTGCCGTCCTTGATTCCCCTAGGAAAATTCACCGTGACGGTTTTGTTGAGGCGTATTTCTCCCGCCCCGCGGCAGGAAGGGCAGACTGCGCGGCCCTTTCGTCCCGTTCCCCGGCAGGTGGGGCATGCCGAGGCCATTGGTATATTGAGCTGCTTCTGCCCGCCGTGGAAGGCTTCCTCCAGCGGAAGCGACAGTTCCGCTTCCATCTCCGGGGATTCCTCCTCGCCGCCGAATGGATTCCCGCCGAAAGAGAAACTCCCGCCGCCTCCCCCGCCGAACATGGTTTTGAAGAAGTCGCTGAAGCCGCCTATGTTGTCAAAATCCTCGGTGCGGGCCTGCCGGAAGCCCTGCGGGCTTTCCCGGTAATAATTCCCGGCCGACTGCCCGCCGTATCTCTGCGTGTTTTCCCAGTCAGGGCCGACCTGGTCATAAAGGGCTTTTTTCTTGGGGTCGGAGAGGACTTCATAAGCCTCGTTGGCTTCCTTGAATTTCTCCGTCATCTCCGCCTTTTTAGATTCCTGATGCATGTCCGGATGGTATTTCCGGGCAAGCTGGCGGTACGCCCGCTTTATTTCATCGGGCGAGGCTGTTTTTGAGACTCCCAGAATCTTGTAATAGTCTTTGTAGTCCATGTCGATTGCGCTCCGGGAATAACGTTGCCGTCCGGGCGGGGAGCCCGGACGCGGCTACCAAAGCTTGTAAATCACGAAGCAGAGTACCGGCACCAGGGCCAGCATCAGGGTTTCCTGGAGCCTGGTCTCGGATACGGGCAGCAGGCGCGGCATCACCAGCGATATTACAGCCGCGGACCCGACCGCTATCCAGAACAGCCAGTATACCCATTTCGTTTCCGCGTTTGCTTCCGCGGAGGGCGTTTGTTCCGTTGTTTCCATAAATCCATTATATGAAAAAGCTCAGCGGGTTTTCCTGAGGACGACCCAGCTTTCCGCAAAACGCGCCGCCGCGTTGCGGAAGGCGCGATAGGAAGCGTATTCCTTCACCGGTATTTCCCGGCAGGAGCGGACAATCGTTTCCCTGAGCGTTATCTCCCCGTTTCCGGCGGAATATGAAGCGGAGTAAGACGCGCAGGCGGTGCGCTCGTCTATGGCCTGCGGAAGATAGTGCGGCGCGTATCCCGGCGGCAGTTTTATGGTGGTGGTTATGTCCTGCCTGTCATTGCGGGCGTAGTAGAGGGGCGTTGCGCGGCTGTCATCCGCCACGTCGCCGGCCGGTTTGGCTATTCCGGGCGGTACCAGCGCCATGTAGTCCCCTCCGGCGAGGGCCAGCCCCGCTATGGAGAAAGAGTAGCCAAGCTTCGCCGGAACGGTGAAGTTCTCCGCCGATGGTATGTCGCATGACGAAAGAACGGCCCGGGGGTGGAATTCATGAAGGGAATGCTCCACTGAATTCATGCGTTCCTGCGGATTCAGCCTTGCCACTTCCTTCCAGCTTGAGGCGTAGGAGCCGCGGCCCTCCAGCGTCATTTCCACCTTCGCGCTCCCATCAGGGGAGAGGGTTATGTCGTTCCGCTGGACGAGGCTTTCCTCTTCCGGGGGAAGCTGGGGGACGGAGGCGAACATCCGTTCTCCTCCCAGCG
>CAYPTM010000222.1:0-4833 GCA_964413345.1 uncultured Elusimicrobiales bacterium | reverse complement strand
GTGGATTCGATGTGGCCGAGTCCCGGCGTGGGGTTCGAGCCGGTGTTATTTATCCTGTCGAGGAAAATGACGCCGGGGTCCCCCGGCTTCCAGGCGGAATCGGCCAGCATGTCGAATATTTCCCGGGCGTTTTGCTTGCCGACGGGCTTGCCCGTGTGGGGATTGACGAGTTCGTAGTCGGCGTTTTCCTGCACGGCGGCCATGAACTTGCCGTCCAGCGCCACCGATATGTTGAAGTTCTCCATGCAGCTGGAGGAGGACTTCATGGTTATGAAATCCTTTATTTCAGGATGCCAGTAGGGCAGTATGCCCATGTTCGCGCCGCGCCGCGTGCCGCCCTGTTTCACCACGTCGGTCATCTTGTCGAAAATCTGCATGAAGGAGAGCGCGCCAGAGGCCACGCCCTTTGTCTTCTTGACTATGTCCCCCTTGGGGCGCAGGCGTCCGAAGGAGAAGCCTGTGCCTCCGCCGGATTTCTGTATAAGGGACTGGGCGTGCAGGGCCTGCGATATTCCTTCTATGGAGTCGGGCACGGGGAGGACGTAGCAGGCGGAAAGCTGCTGAAGCTCCCGCCCCGCGTTCATGAGCGTGGGGGAGTTGGGCAGGAAATCGAAGGACGCCATCTGGTTGTAGAAATGTTCCGTCCAGAAGTCGACGAGCTGCTTCGCCTCCGGGGAGTGCTGGTACGCCATTTCCAGGTTGGCCGTCATCTTGGCGAAATTGCTTTCGCGTTCTATGGTGTCGTGCAGCCCTTCGTGGAGCAGGAGCATCCGGCCAGTGAACACTCCCTCGTGCTGCTGGGGGGGATATTCCGCCTTGCGCACCCCGGCGAAAACGCCCCATTTCTCGGCGTCCTGCGAGAAGAGCATTTCAGACAGGGCTATGTTGTGGGCTACTCCGGCGAGCCACTCCTCTGGCGAGGGTGTGTCCCGCAGGTATTTGTCCCTTATTACCTTTTCCTGATTGGCGTTAAGATGTATGCGCTTGCGCCCTGTGGCGGCGGCCTTTGCTATCATCATATCCGGTGATTCTCCCCGCAAAAGACGGCGGGCATTGGGAAGCCCGCCGCTTGATTCAGCTTTCACAGGATATAAATTTTAGGCGCTTTTCTCCAAATTCTCAGGTGTGCGGGGCCGGATTGTTACTTCCCCGCTGCGTGGGGGGAGCCTCCCCGGGGGAGAAGAATGTTTCACAAAAAGTTCGAAATGGTGTATAATAGATACTGCGTCCCCAAGCGGGGCGCGAAAACCCTTGACGTAGCGGCGCAAGCTGCCCGGTTAGCCTTTAAAAGCCTGCCGGCCGGGGTGAATTTGCCTTTAACAGGCCAAAGTTGGTAAAATAAATCTGCTATGTACGCTATAATTCAAACCGGCGGAAAACAATACTGGGTCACTCCCGGCGAAACTGTGCAGGTGGAGAAGCTCGAAGTTAAAGAAGGAGAGGAGATCTCCATGAAAGCGCTGTGGTCGGCTTCCGGCAATGCCGAAGCTCCCGCGGCGGCCTCATCCAAGCTTCCTGCCGCAACGGTTACTGCCAAGGTCATCCGGCATCTCAGATCGCCCAAAGTCATAGTCTTCAAGCGCAGGCCCAAAAAAGCCTACGAGAAGACTCAGGGCCATCGTCAGGACCTTACCGAAATCCAGATAAAGGATATACGGTAGTTCCGAACTTTTCAGGAAGTTTGCGGCGCTTTCCGCGCCGCCACTCCCAAGCAAGGTGTAAAATATGGCTGGAACAAAATCGCAGGGCTCATCAGTAAATGGTCGCGACAGTAACGCCAAACGTCTCGGCGTAAAGCGCTATGGCCGCCAGGCCGTCAATGCGGGCGAAATCCTCGTCCGCCAGCGCGGCACCAAATTCCTCCCCGGCAACAACGTCGGCCGCGGCGGGGATGACACGCTGTTCGCGAAGATAAGCGGCGAAGTCAAGTTCGAGTGGGCCTCCAAGGGCAAGCAGAAGATTTCTGTGTACCCCCTGGCCACCGCTGCAAAAGCGGCCTGAGCTTCGCTACTAACCGATTAAGGCGGGCGGCATGAGAATGCCGCCTGCCGGTTTTTCAGGAGAAATATGTCAGGTGAAACAAGGCGTCCCGGGAATTTCATAGACTCTGTGCGCGTCTACGTCAAGGCCGGCGACGGCGGAGACGGATGTCTTTCTTTCCGGCGCGAAAAATTCGTTCCCTTCGGCGGCCCCAACGGGGGCGACGGCGGAAGGGGCGGCGACGTCTATTTCCAGGCCGACCGCAACCTGACAACCCTTCTGGAGCTTTCCTATAACCCGCATATAACGGGGCTGGACGGCTCTAACGGCTCCAGTTACAACAAGGCCGGCAAGGACGCGAAGGACATAACCGTCAAGGTTCCCTGCGGCACCATCGTGCGCCGCAACGGAGAAATAATCGCCGACATGAGCGTGCACGGCACAAAAATCCTGATGGCGAAAGGCGGAGCGGGCGGCCGGGGCAACCTGGCTTTCCGGACCAAGGCCAATAACGCGCCCAAGATTTCCGAGAAGGGCGAGCACGGTGAATTTCTGGACCTCTCGCTGGAGCTGAAGATTCTGGCCGACGTGGGCCTTGTCGGCTTTCCGAACGCGGGCAAATCCACTTTCCTTTCGATGATTTCAAGCGCCCGTCCGAAAATCGCCGATTATCCTTTCACCACTCTTATTCCCAACCTCGGCATGGTCTACCACAAGCGCAAAAGCTTCGTGGCCGCCGACATCCCCGGCCTTATTGAAGGGGCGCACGAAGGGCGCGGTCTGGGCGACACCTTCCTCCGCCATCTGGAACGGACTAAAGTGCTGGTGCATCTTATAGACCCCGCCGGTTTCGACAATGTCAGCCCGGTGGAATCGGCCAAGGTCATCGCGGCGGAACTGCGCAAGTTCAGCCCGGAACTGTCCCGGAAGCCCCGCATACTCATCGTAAACAAATCCGATCTGCCGGAAGCGGACAAAGTGTTCGCGGCGGTGAAGAAAAAATACCGCGACTGCGACGTGTTCCTCATGTCCGCCGCCACCGGAAGCGGCACCGTGCCAGTGCTGGATGAAATAGTCCGCCTGCTCGATGAGACCGCCCGGGAGGAGGCCCTCAAGCCGCAGGAGGCGCCGAAAGGTCCCGTGCGCGCCGTGCATATCATGGAGCCCGCGTTCCGCGTAAAGCGCGGCGAAGACGGCATACTTGAAATAACCGGACGCGAAGTGGGCCGCCTGATAGAACAGACCAATTTCGGCCAGCCGGAGTCAGTGCTCAGGCTGCGCAATATCTTTCACAAGATGGGAGTGGACAAGGCTCTGCTGCGCCAGGGAGTGGCGGAAGGGGAGCTGGTGCGCGTGAACGATATGGAGTTTCAGTGGGACAGCGCGGCCGGCGGACCGCCGGCCAGAAGCGTTTCCCGCCGCAAGCGGAAGCCCTTGATATAGGCGGCGTCCGTAGTCAGCACGGCAGGCATTCCAGTTATTGAGAAATGTATTCGAGCCCGCGGCGTTTCCGGTTTGTCCGGAACCGTATGCGGGCTTTCCTTTTTGAGTACGGCGGCGAGCGTTTCCATGCACCAGTAGGCCGGTCCGCAGAAGGCCATGCGGAGCGCGGGCTGGGTTTCGTCTATGGCGCAGAGGTACTGTTCCGACCTGCCCATCAGCTTCACCGTTCTGTCAGCCCATTTCCATAGTACGGGACGCAGTCTGGCGGCACTTTCGGGCGCGGCCATTTGCGCGGGGGTTATGTTCGCCATCTTCAAATCCTCAAGCGGAAGATAGCAGCGGCCGCGTTTCAGATCGCGGGGAAGAGAGTCCAGAATATTGCAGAGCTGCAGGGCCGAGCCGATGTCCTGCGCCACGGAGCGAAGCTCTCCCGACTCCCTCAGCCCGCCGTGGAGTTCGCACATCCGGGTCCAGAAGAGGGCGGGAGCGCCGCCCGTCCTGCCGCAGTAGGCCAGCAGGTCATCCCCGGTCTGGAAAGCTTTTATCCCGTTTTCCCCGTCGCCGAAATAAGAGAGGTCTGTTTCCAGCCCGGAGCAGAATTCCGCCAGCGCTTCGCGGCAAAGGGCCTGTTCATGCGCCGGGATTTTGGCGAAAAGGTTGATGATAAGGCCCATGTCCCTCAAGGGGACGCAGTCCTGTGGAACCGCCAGTTTGGCCGTCCTGACGCAGGAGGCCAGAAACGGCGCGGGGCTTCCCCCGGCGGCGAAGGCCGCCAGGTCGCCCAGCATGTCAAGACGTTCCCTGCGCGGCAATTCCGCGCATTCCGATATGGCGTCGGCGGCGCGGCAGAGCAGATACGCGCACGAAACGCCGGGGCGCATTGCGTTTGGCAACGCGCGCAGGCTTGTGGAAAGGGAGCGGGATGTGGTATTCAGAATGGAAGTAAGCTGACCCGTCATTTACAAATTTGTATAAAATATAGAGGCGCTGCGCAACGCGCGCATAAAAAATGAAGCATCTTACTGAAGTGGCCGTCATGGCCTGGAACATAGCCGGAGCGGAAGCGATGAGCGCGAAGTTCGAGCTCATCGAGAAGGAGCATCTGTTCATTTCCCTCACGGAAATCAAGAAGCTCATGGCCCCTACGGCGGGCAAGCTCGGGTTCACCCCGGAGCAGATAGCCCGCGCCGAAGCCGAGGCCGCGCGCATAGACGCCATATTCTCCGGGCTTTCCATAAGCCAGGACCGCATGCGCCGCCGCGTCCGTTCCGCACTGGGGCCGGGCCGCTTCACCTCGCCGAGGGGGGACATACACCGCAGTGTCCCCTGCCGGAAGATTTTCGAGCGCGCCCGCGTCATCGCCGGCACGCGCAATTACATAAGCGGCATGGACCTGCTGTGGGCCCTCGC
>CAYPTM010000221.1:0-4910 GCA_964413345.1 uncultured Elusimicrobiales bacterium | reverse complement strand
CCGGAACCGGTCATGGCCGCTTCCGCACCGGAACTTCCTTCCTCGGAACCTGCCCCGGCAAAAATTTCGAAGCCTTCCATCAACTGGGAAATGTTTGCGGGGAAATACCTGTTCGCGTGGATAGGCGGTTTCGCGCTGTTCCTCGGCGCGGTCTTTTTCGTGAAGTATTCCTTCGACCATAACCTTATAACGCCCATGATGCGCGTTTTCTTCGGCGCGCTGACTGGCGTGGGCCTTATAATAGCCAGCGTCTATGTGTCCAATCCAAAACTGAAGCTTACCGCGCGTACCCTTGCCGCCGCCGGCATTGCCATACTTTATTCCGATATATACGCCGCGAAGGCTTTTTACAGCTTCATCTCTCCCGTTCAGGCCATAGCGCTCATGACGCTGACGACATTCACCGGCTTCTTCCTCGCGGTGCGTCTTGAGGGCATGTATGTCGCGGTCCTTTCCGCCGTGGGCGGTTTCCTGACGCCGGTATTGATGTCCACGGGGCAGAATAACCCCGTCGGTCTGTTCACTTATGTGGCGTTCATCGACGTGGGGCTTATAATGACCGCAAGAAGCGCGGGATGGCGCTTTCCCGTGGCGCTGGCCGCGGCCGGAACCGTCATGCTGCAGATAGGCTGGTTCAGCGAATTCTTTGTGGCCAAAGATGTCTGGACCGCGACGGTTATATTTGAAGTTTACGCCGCGTTTTTCGCCTACGTGGCATGGAAGGCCGAAAGCTGGCGAATTGACGGAGGCGCGCTGCGCTACGGCTGCGCGCTGTCCCTCGTGTTCCCGACTATCATGGCATTCCCGCTGCTTGCCGAGAGCGGTCTGGGACATACGCCTCTGCCTGGGTTCTCGCTTCTGGCGGTGGTGTCCGCGGCCTCCGGCCTGTTGCTGTTGAGGGGCGGCGGGTGGGGTATCGTCCACAAGGTAATAGGTTCGCTAGTCTTTACCGCGCTGTTGGTCTGGACGGCGCATGACCTGTCGGCCGACACCCTTTATACCGCCATGGCGGCCTATGTGCTGTTTGCCATTCTCTTCCCCGCCATGTCCATAATGAGCGCGCGGCGCCTTTCCCTGCCCCGGGCCGCCATGTTCGGCAGCGTATATCCGCTGCTGATGATGCTCACGGTTCTGTTCGGTCTCATCAAGACCGAGGCAGCCTTATTCATCCTCTGGCCACTTCTGTTCCTGCTTGCGCTGGCCGTAGGCGCGGTGGCCGTGCTGTCCGGTCTGGCCTGGCTGTTCGCTGTGGCGATAGCGCTGGTCACGGGCGGTTTCCTGGCCTGGATAGGTCTTTCTCCGGCCGATATCCAGTTCTCCGGCATGACCGGCATGGTGCTTGCTTTCGCGGTGGGCTCTTTCGCCTTCGGCCTGTGGGCGGTGCGCCGCTTCAGGGGAACCGGCGCCGTCTCCGGCGGGATATGCGATTTGACTTCTTTCTCTTCCCTGCCGTTGCTGTCTGCCCTGACCCCGTTTGTCTTCGTGATGTCCGCGCTGATAAAAATGAAGCCGGACAATCCCTCGCTCCTTTTCGGTGTCTGCGCCATATTGTCGGCCATGCTTCTCTACATAAGCCGTGAATACCGCGTGCAGGAACTGCCAGTTGTGGCCGCGGGCGCGTGGGGCATATGCCAGTTTCTGTGGCAGCAGCAGTATTCTTTCGAGACTGCCGCCGGCGCGTTCGGCCTGCCTCCCGCCGGACTGGCTTCCCTGCTGACAAGCTCCTATCTGTTTTTCTTCGTGCTGTACGCCGCGCTGTTCCGCTCCTGGCTGAAAGAACACCGCGGCCCCTGGGCAGGGGCGCTGACCGCTGGCGTCATCTCTTTCCTGTGCCTGCTCCCGGCCTGGAAACACCTGCTTGGAACCGGTTTTGTGGGAGTCCTGCCCGCCGCTCTGGCGGCACTCTTCCTGCTCCTGCTCCTCCTGACGCTTGGGATGGGACAGGCTTCCGAAGAGCCGCAAAAAACGCGGCTGGCCCTTTCCGGCGCGGGCGTGCTGCTGTTCGTCACTCTTATCTTCCCGATTCAGTTCGACAGGCAGTGGATAACCATTGGGTGGGCGCTTGAAGGGCTTTCCCTCGTATGGCTTTACGGGCGCGTCCCGCATGAGGGCCTGAAGCACGCGGCAGCCCTCCTGCTGCTTGCCGCTTTTGTCCGGCTGGGAATCAACCCTTCGGTGTTCGATTACAGTCTCCGTTCCTCAACGCCGATTATTAACTGGTACCTGTACGCATACGGCATCACGGCGGGGGCGCTGTTCCTCGCCAGACGCATCTGGCCTAAGGAGGAAACGCCCTCTCTTCCGGGCCAGTGTGCCAGGTTCTTCCCGGCTGCCGGAACCATGCTGCTGTTCCTGCTGATGAACATAGAGATAGCCGACTTCTTCAGCGTCGGGGAGAAGATAAATTTCTTCGCCGGGGACAATTTCGCCCGGGACCTGTCCTATACGGTGGGCTGGGGCCTTTTCGCCAGCGTGCTTCTTGGCTCGGGACTTATGCTTAAAAACGGAATCGCCCGCAAGGCAAGCATCCTTCTTTTTGGCGTCACGCTGCTGAAGCTGTTCTTCAAGGACCTGTGGCAGCTGTCGCTCATTTACCGGGCGGCCGCCTTCGTGGCTCTGGCCATAATGCTGATGTCCGCCTCGTTCGTATACCAGCGCTTCCTCTCAGGAGAAGAAAAAACCGATGCTTAAGATAGTTTTAGCCGCGCTTGCCTCCTGCGCCTTCGGGGCGCAGGAGTCCCTTGTCCCCCCTTCGCTTCCGTCCGACCAGCCGCTCTACCTGGCGTTTCGCATGAAGGCGGGGCCGGCCGTCCGGGTGGAGATTCCTCCGTCCATGCTGGACGGGCTTTCGCCCTCGTTTTCCGACGTGCGGGTTATAGCCCCCGACGGCAGGGAACTTCCGTACACGCTTTGGACCCGCATGCCTTCCGGAGGGGAAACCGCCTCCGCGCGGGTGCTCGGCGTCGCCATCCGTCTCGCGAAAGGGAAAACCGTCGCCATAGTGGAAACCGATGCCTCCCGCCCCATCGCTTCGGTCACGCTGGACCTCTTCGATTCCTCCTCATATATAAAGGGTGTTTCCGTTTATGCTTCTCCTGACAAGGAAAACTGGCGCAGGCTGGTAGCCGGAGCGCCGGTATTCGGTGCGCCGGGCCGCCCCGGCAACGCCCGGGTGGATTTCCCGGAGGTGAAGACCCGCTACCTTAAAATAGAGATTGATGACTCCTCCACTCCCCCGATAGGCTTGCGCGGAGTTACGCTCGGCGCGTCTTATTACAGGGAGCCGGACGACGTCCGTTCTCTGGAGGTTCCGATTTCCTCGGCCACCCGGCCCAACTCCTCGGAAACCGTCTATTCCTTCCGCCTGCCTTCACGGCACATGGCCATAACCGGGGTGGAGCCGGTGTTCGCGGCTCCGAAGGGAATGTTCTGGCGCAGGCTGACTCTCAGCGACAGCGGAGGCGGAGGACGCACGGACATAGCGGAGGACGCAATCTATTCAATGGGCGGCGGCGCGCCGCGCCGCAGGCTTTTCGTGGGGGCGAGGAACCTCTCCGGCGAACTCAGCCTGCGCGCCATGGATTACGACAACGACCCCCTCCCGATAAAGGCCGTCCGGGTCTATTACGTTCCCACCTATGTGGTGTTCGAGCCGGGCCGGACCGGTGTCTACGCCTTCGCGTTCGGCAACCAGTTCGCCTCCCGAGCGCGGTACAACGTGGTCCCGCTGATGAAGGCCGCGCCATCCGCGGCCCCGGTCAGGATAGGGGGCCAGCCGGCGCAGAATCCTGGCTATTCCGCTCCGCCCGTGGCGCCTATGGTAAGCGGCGTGGGCGCGGAAATAGACACCGCGCAGTGGAAATACCGGGGCCCGGTCAAAATAGCGGGCGAGGGTATTTACGGGCTTGAACTGCCTCTCGAAGTGCTGTCCGGCTCGCGCTGCGACCTCTCCGACCTGCGGCTGGTGCGGGACGGGCGGCAGATACCCTACGTGACGGACAGGGAGCACATCGAGCAGACATTCGCGCCGGCGATTGTATCCCGTGAAAAGGCCAACGGCCTCACCACATGGACGCTGCGCCTGCCGGCCAAAAACCTGCCTGTCACCCAGATAAGCTTTCAGGCCCCGGCGCTGGTTTTCTCGCGCACCTTCCGAGTCTATGAGAAAAGGACCGAACCCGGCGGCGCGCGCTATGACAGGACTCTTGGCGAGACCGGCATAGTGCGCGACGCTCAGGAAAGGACGGGGCGCTACATCATACCGCTTAGGCGCACCGGGGAGGATGTCCTGTATTTTGAAGTGGTCGACGGTGACAACGCCCCGCTGGAACTGGGCTCCTTCCTTGTCTATTACAAGACGGAACGGCTTGTTTTCAAGGGCGCGCCGGGGGAAACCTGGCTCTATTACGGTAACCCCAACGCGGGTTTTCCCTCCTACGATATCGCGGCGGCTTTTTCCGAAATGGTGGGCGCTAAAAGGCAGGAAGCCGTTCTCGGCCCGCAGGAGAAACTGGCCCCCGGGCGCGAGGGCGTGCTGTGCGCCGCAATGTCGGAGCACGAGAAATTCCTTGTCTGGGCCGGCCTGGCCCTTGTTGCCGCCGGGCTGCTGTTTGCCGTGCGGAAACTGCTTCCTCCGAAAGCATGACCGGCCCTGTTTATAATAAAATATAGCCATACCCCGGCCCCTTGCAGGATAAGGGGCCGCGATTCTGGAAGCAATTTATAATACGGAGAAACACCACCATGGACCTCAATGTCGCGCACGTAAGTAAAATTTCCGCCGAGCTTGGCAAGGACCAGCGCAATGTGGCCGCCGTCGTCGCCCTGCTGGATGAAGGCGCTACCGTGCCCTTCCTGGCCCGCTACAGGAAGGAGGTTTCCGGCAACATGGACGAAGTCGTCATCACCGC
>CAYPTM010000220.1:0-4914 GCA_964413345.1 uncultured Elusimicrobiales bacterium | reverse complement strand
ACATAGACAGCACGCTGACCAGCACGCTCTCCCCCGGTACCAGCGTCGTGTCCACCCTATCCACGGAATTCGTCATCGACACGCGCGACAACATCTGGGACCCCACCCGGGGCACGAGGAACTCCGTCAGCTTCAGCCTCACCGGCGGCCCCCTCATGGGCCAGGAAGACTACTACAAGGCCGGCATGTCCTCCTCCATCAACAAGACGCTGTTCCGCATAGACGACTATCCCTTCGTCTGGGCCATAGCCAACCGCATAGGCTACACCGACCGCTACGGCCGGACAGACTACCTGCCCGCCTATGAGCGCTACTTCATCGGAGGACAGGACACGGTGCGCGGCTACGACCAGACGCAAAACCTGAACCCCGCGGACGGCGGCAAGCTTTATTACGTCTTCAACACGGAACTGCGCTTCCCCATCGCCAGGGAAAAACGCCGCACCATAGTCCAGGGCGCGTTCTTCTTCGACATGGGCAACGCCTGGAGCACTTTCAGGGACATACAGCTCCAGATAGGCCCGGAGCTTAACCAGCTGAAAACCGGCGCGGGCTTCGGCATACGCTTCACAACCCCGGCCTTCCCGATACGCCTCGACTGGGGCTACGGCTTCAACCACCGGACGGGGGACGATAAGTCGCAGTTCTATTTCACGATAGGAAACATATTCTAGCCCTATGAAAAAGCCGATACTGGCCTCCGCCCTTCTGTTATGCGCCCTGTGTTCCGCGCGCACTTCCGCGCTGGAACTGGCGCTGGAGGAAAACCGCGCCGAGACCGGCACCATCGGCTACGTGGATCTGGAGCGCGTTTTCGTGGAACATCCGGAAACCCTCAAGGCGAAGGAGAATTTCCAGAAGGACCTGTCGCTGAAGGAAAAGTACATAAACGGACGCAAGGAGGAGATTTTCGCCCTCCGCGCCGAGCTGGAAAAACTGCGCCGGGAACTTGAAACGCTGCGCAGCCTTTCCGGCTGCGAGGTGCTGCCCTCCACCGCCGCCGCGACGGGGCAGACACCCCCGCCGCCGCTGACCTTCTGTCCGGAACCGCCTCCTCCGCCTTACCCGTTCGAGATGGTGGAGGAAGCCGTCTCCACCGCAACCGCGGCGGGGCCCGTACCTTACGCGGACCTCTCCGTTCCGCGCAGGACAGAACCCGTTCTCTCCCCCGGCTACACCGGGCAGGAGGCCCTGATGCGCGCGCTGGCCCCGCAGACCCCGGTGGCGGAGATGGAAACCAACATCGCGGAACGCATGCAGGAACTGAAGGACAAGGAAGCCGCGCTGACGCGGTACAAGAAATCGGCCGAGCAGGACCTGCTGAAGCTTGAAAATTCGCGCACGCGCTTCATACTGGGAAACATTTACATCATCATGAAGGACCTGGCCGACGAAGAAGGCCTCAGCGTCGTGGTGGACAAGAAGAACATACTCTTCGGCCAGCGCGCCGTGGACCTTACGGACAAGCTGCTGGAACGCCTCTGCAACGACCAGGAAAAAGACACCGCACAGCGGCAGAGTGAGGAATAATGAAAATAACCCTTGCCAAACTCGCAGAAATCACCGGCGGAGAGCTCAAAGGCGACGCCGATTACGCAGTAACCGCCCCCGCACCGGTGGAAGAGGCGGGCCCGGAGCATGTGGCGTACCTTGCCGACCCCTCCAAAACCGAAGCTCTTTCGGCCTGCAAGGCGGGCGTTCTTTTCCTGCCCCTGGCTGCGAAGGAAAAGGCCGCGGCCTGGCCCGGCAACGCGATTTTCGTTAAGAATCCCCAGTTCGCCTTCACGCTTTTCCTGCGGCAGGTCCAGCTTGAGAAGAAACAGCGCATGGTGGGCGTGGACGACAAGGCGGCGGTGGACGTTTCCGCCAAACTGGGACAGTACGTCTACATAGGCCCCGGCTGCTTTGTGGGCAAGGACGCGGTCATCGGGGATTTCACCATACTCCACGCCAACTGTTATGTCGGCAATAAAACCACCGTCGGCAGCAACTGCATATTCTATCCCAACGTAGTGGTCAGGGAAGAGTGCTCCATCGGCAACCGCGTCATCCTGCACCCCTGCGCGGTCATCGGGGCGGACGGCTTCGGCTACGTGCAGGTGGACGGCAGGCACGAGAAGATACCGCAGATAGGACGTGTCGTCATAGAAGACGACGTGGAGATAGGCGCCCTGACCGCCATAGACCGCGCCGCGCTCAAGGAAACGCGCATAGGCGCCGGCACAAAGATTGACAACATGGTCCAGATAGCCCACAACGTAAAAGTCGGGCGGGCCTGCATAATAGTCTCACAGTCCGGCGTGGCCGGTTCGGCGGAACTGGGGGACGGCGTCGTCCTCGCGGGCAAAACCGCCGTGGTGGACCACATAAAAATCGGCAGCCGCGCCATACTGACCGCCGGCACCGGCGTGATGCACGACGTGGAACCCGGCGCCGTGATGTTCGGCGCGCCCGGCCGCCCCTACCGCGAAGGCATGAAGATACTGGCCATCATGGGCAAACTGCCGGAGATATACAAGACTTTGAAGGAAATCAAAAAGAAGCTGGGCATGGGAGACAGGGAGGAGAAGGCCTGATGCGCCCCGCGTTCACGCTCGCGCGCGCCGCGAAGCTGGCCGGCATCGGCCTCCATACCGGGGAGAAATGCTCGGTTTCCTTTCTGCCCGCCCCGCGCGGAGCCGGCATAACTTTTCTGCGCGCGGACATCCCCAGTTCCAGGCCCATACCCGCGCGGCTGGAATTCGTGGACAGCACGGTGCGCGGAACCAATCTTTCGTTCGAGGGAGCGCGCGTCCATACGGTGGAGCATGTCCTTGCGGCCTGCGCCGCCTTCGGCGTAACCGACCTTTCCATAGAGATGGACGGGCCGGAGCCGCCCGTAATGGACGGCTCGTCCAAAGCTTTCGCCGGGGCCTTCGCCGAAGCCGGCGTCGCGGAGCAGGGCCGGACCGAGGAGCTTTTCATCTCCTCCGCAGTGGAATACAAGGACGGAGAAGTCGCCTACGAGGCCATGCCGTCGGACGGGCCGCTGTCCTACGCCTTCACCTTCCTGCACAAGCATCCGCTGGTCAAGCGGCAGGAATACGCATACTTCCCCGGCGCTGAAACCTTCTCGAAGGACATAGCCCCCGCCAGAACCTTCGGTTTCGAGGAAGAGCTCGAGTACCTGAAAAAAGCCGGGCTGGCAAAGGGCGGCTCGCTTGATAACGCCGTCGTCATCGCGAGGGACGGCTTCCTGACATCGGAAGGGGGGCTGCGCTACCCCGACGAGCTGGTCCGCCACAAGCTGCTGGACATGACAGGCGACCTCTGGCTGCTGGGCCTGCCGCTGGCGGGAATGCGCGTGAACGCCGTATGCGGCGGGCACAAACACAACGTGGCTTTCGCAAAATTGCTGCAAATTAACGGAGTCCGCCGCTGAAGTCCGGACACAGGAGAAACGAAAATGACACACCCCGCATCTTCGGAGCCCGAAAATCTGGCGTTCCTGCTTGAAACCAAGCCCCTTCGGGCGATGGAAATAGACGAGATACTCAAGTGCATACCGCACCGCTACCCCTTCCTGCTGGTGGACCGGGTGGAGATAGTCGAGGAGCGCAAGTTCGCCGTCGGGACCAAGTGCGTCACGGTCAACGAGCCGTTCTTCCAGGGCCATTTCCCCGGCAAGCCGATAATGCCCGCCGTGCTCATACTTGAATCCATGGCGCAGGTCTGCGCCGCGACCGTGATGAGCATACCTGAGTTCCAGAACAAGATAGGCCTGATGATAGGCGTGGAGGAAGCCAAGTTCCGCCGCCCCGTGGTGCCCGGAGAGGTGCTGCGCATGGCCATCAACATTTTACGCCTGGGCAGGGCCGGCAAGGCCCGGGCCGAGGCCTATGTCGGCAACAAGCTTTGCGCCGAAGCCAACATGTCTTTCATTTTCGCCGACAAGTAAGCGCCGGCGCACATTCAAGGAGAAAACGTCATGGCAGTCAAGATACATCCCACAGCCATAGTCAGCCCAGACGCCGCACTCGGCCAGAACGTTGAAATCGGACCCTACGCCATAATCGGCCCGGAAGTGAAGATTGGCGACAACAGCTACATCGGCCCGCACGCCGTCCTGGAATACGCCGAGCTGGGCAAGGGCAATCACATCGTCGCCTCCGCCTTCATCGGCACCATGCCGCAGGACTTTTCCTACCACGGGGAGAAAACCCGCGTGGTCATCGGCGACAACAACATCATCCGCGAGGGCTGTTCCATACACCGCGGCAGCAAGGCCACCGCGCTCACCAGCGTGGGCAGCGGCTGCATGCTCATGGCGAACAGCCACATCGGCCACGACTGCCGAGTAGGCAACAACGTCGTCATGGTCAATTCCTCCGGCCTCTCCGGCCACTGCGAAGTGGGCGACAAGGTCATCATCTCCGGCCTGTCCGGCATGCACCAGTTCGTCCGCATAGGCACAATGGCGATGGTGGCCGGCGGCTGCATGGTCGGACTCGACCTGCCCCCCTACTGCCGCTGCCAGGGAGACCGCGCCAAGCTGGTCGGCCTCAACGTAGTCGGCATGAAGCGCAACGGCATAAGCCCCGACAGCATCCGCGCCGTCAAGAACGTCTACAAGCTCCTCTTCCTCTCCGGCATGAGGCTGAGCGAGGCCATAGCCAAGGCGAAGGCCATGCCCATATCACCGGAAGCCCTTAAATTCGTGGAATTCTGCGAGCACGCGCGCCGCGGCGTAATGCGCCCGCGCATGAAACGCACAGCCTCCTCCGCGGACGAGGGAGATGAGTAGCACCAACGCAGGAAGCTCCTCCGCGCCCGCCAGGCTGGGCCTCATAGCGGGCGGCGGGGAATTCCCCCTTCTCGTGGCGAAAGAGGCCGCCCTGCGCGGCCATGAAGTTTTCGTGGCGGGCCTCAAGGGCG
>CAYPTM010000219.1:0-4944 GCA_964413345.1 uncultured Elusimicrobiales bacterium | reverse complement strand
GAGAAGCCGCGGAAATAATGCACCTCGCTCATCCAGCGGCAGAAGAAAAAAACAGGAAGCAGCAGGCACAGCACGGCTGCGCAGGCGGCGAGGGTTTTCCCCGCGCGCGACAGGGGACGGGCCTCCCCCGCGAACGCGGCATCGCCAGCGAACGCGCCGAACATCCACCAGAAAACAAGCGCCGGAACCGCGAAATGGAGAGAAACATTCAGCATGTTGTCGGCAAGCATCCCGGCCATGCCGGCAAGCGCGGCCCCGCCGAAATACCGTCCCTCCGCCCCGGCCCTGCTCCTGTTCCTTATATACGCCAGAACAGCCGCCGCGAAAACGCAGACCAGCAGGCCCAGGCCGATTATGCCGGTCTGGGACAAAACCTCCATCACTTCATTGTGCGCTCCGTTCGCGTGGGTGCGCAGAGGACGGAGAGCCTCATATTTCGCGATGAAACCGGACTGGTAATACGGGAAGAAAAGTTCCAGCAGCCCCCACCCGGCTCCGGTAAACGGGTTCTCCGCCGTCATGATGCCCGCGACGGACCATATCATAAGGCGCTGGTGCCATGGGGCATAGGCGGCGTCCGCGCCGCCCTCAAAGGAAAACAACGAACTCTTCATCCTGGACATTTCCTCCACGCGCTGCACAACAGTGGGGTGATAGTCGCCAACGTGAGATGAAGGCCAGAAGAGCACGAGCAGCAGGGCCGGCGCGACGATGGCGGCCAGCGCGGCCTTGCGGGAAAGAGCGACGCGCCGCAACTCCGGAAGGAAAACGAACAGGCAGCCAGCGCCGACCGCCGCGCCTACCCAGGAGGAACGCGTCAGGCTGGCGAGCAGGGAAGCGCTGTAAATGACAGACACGCACCCGTAGTACAGCCTAAGGGAAAACCGCTCCTCCCTGAGATAAAAAAGCAGAAGAAGCGGCAGGAGGACGACAAGATAGGAGGACAGGAAGTTGGGATTGCCGAAAGTCGAAACCGCGCGGGCGCCATAGGGCGAAAGAGCCTTTATCCAGATAAATTCCATGCCGAAGGTCTGAAGCACCCCGTAGCAGGCGGCCAGCGCGCCCGCCGCGATGGCAAGGTTAGCCAGCCCCGTGCGGTTTCCCCCCCTGTAAAGAGGCCAGGCCAGCGCCAGACCGCCAGCCCACAGAAGCAGGCCATATCCGCCGAAAATCCTGTCCGCGATACCCTGCGCGGGGACGATGCCGACTATGTCCCGGTACGGAAGCCACAACAAACCCCACGCCAGCAGGCCCCACATCACCCAGGGGGGCACGGAATAGCCCGGCCGGTCGGAAGCGGTCATCTTGCCGACATAAAAGACCGCTATCCAGTTGACGAGCACAAGGGACATGGAACGAAGGCCCTCGTTATAGACCGAGGGCCGGAAAACGGCGGGACGCGAAAAGTAGGCTATAAGCAGGCTCAGGAGGCAGGCGGCGGTAAAGCCCCAGAGGGGCGCGTCTACAGGCGACGGCGGCACTACGCCGCGTCCAGCGCGAAGGGAGGCGATTGCGGCTCGGCAGCAGAGCAGGGATATCACTATCCCGAGCAGGGCTATCTGGGTGTAATATGGATTGCGGGTAAGGTCGGTAAAAAAAATCAGCGGACAGAGGAAAAAAGCCAGGCCGAAAAGAAAAGACGCCGCTGTGCCGTGCGAAAATTCCGGCTCCGCGCCCGGCTTCATCTTGGCGCTGGCGCCTGCATCACCGGGCGGCCGGCTTTTATAGCGGCCCGGAGGGCGGTAATGTTCGCCGCGGTATTCTGGTTGCCGGGTTCCAGCGCGTACGACTTTTCAAAAGCGGCAAGGGATTCCGGAAGACGCTGCCCCTGGGCGTAGAGGACGCCCAGCCGGAAATAGGCGTCGCCGGTTTCGTGCTTGTGTCCGGCCTGATGGCAATACGGCGCATCGATATTCTTCTGCAGTTCCTTCAGAGCAGCCTCATAATCTCCCCTGAAAAGATATATCTGCGAGCGGGAATAGTAGGTATAAGGCCAGACGGGATCAAGATTATGGTAGAGATTGAAGCGGGCCATGGCCTTGTCAAGGTATTCACTGAATTTGACCTTGTCGCCCCTGCGCATGTAATAGCCGGCCATTTTCATGTAAAGCTCTCCGACCTGGTAATGCATCTGCACATAATTGGGGGCAAGCAGACGGGTGTTTTCGTATGCCTCCATAGCGCGATCGAAATCGGTCCGGGGTTTGTTGCCCGTGTCGCCCCAGTCGGGGTTATAGGAGGAAATGAGCTCATCACCGCCACGGAACAGCCGGTCTTTGAACACATTGCCGCGGAAATAATAGGCCATGACGAAATTGGGATTGAGATCAAGCACTGTCTGATACCGCTTAAGCGCGTTGTCCCAGTCGTTCTGCTTGCTCAGGTAAATGGCCTGATTATGGTTCACGTCCGCCTTGAAATTGCCCCAAAGCATATGCAGCGGGTAAATGACCGCGAGCACGGTCAGGACAGCCAGCGAGGAACGGCTGAACTGCACGATCCGGATAAAGGCATATCCCAGGCCAAGCACCACGCAGGCCAGCACTGACCAGGAAATGAACCACTGTATCTTTTCGCCGGAAGCGGCAAACGGAATTCTGGCGTTAATGACATTGAAATCGGTGATGATTGAAATGACAAGCCAGATTATCGCGCCCCAGGCAGCGAAGCGGAGAATCCATAGATAAGGAGGGGCCGGCGTCCCGCCCTCGGCGGACGTGTCGCCCTGCTCCATCGTATGGACTTCGTAAAGGGCGCAGCCCCGGGACAGGTTTACAACCATGCCGGACAGCAGGCCCAGGTACACGCCGGAAGAAACAAATCTCATGCTGACGTCGAAAAAATTATGCAGCAGCATGGCGATGAAAGCCATCATGTAGCCAAGCAGGTCGTAGGAAACCGGAGGGGCCCTTCCGCCGACTTTGGCCAGCGGCGCGTTATACGACTTTATGGCCCGCAGGCCCAACACTACGGTAAAAACTATCAGCCAGATGTAGAAACCGCCGCCGATGATGCCATTGTCCATCCACTGCTCGAGATGCTCTTCCTCGGCATGGTCGGTTTCCGTGTTATGCTTGCCTTCTATGTGGAAAATCTGGGGACGGCGGTAGGCGGGATAGGTGACCTTGAAACAGCCTACGCCGGTACCGATGAGAGGCTGCGTCTGCACAATCTCCCAGGAAGCCAGCCAGGTGAACACGCGGAAGCTGACCGACTGCATCCTTTTGTAGGCGTAATAGCCGACCACGCTGAAACAGAGTATGGCGATAGCCGCGCCCACGGCCAGTATCTGCTTTTTGTATTTTTCTATATAGCCGTTGAAGAAATAGACGGAATAGATGACGGTGAATATCGCGGCGGACGCCCCCAGCCCGACCCACGCGCCCTTGGTTTCGGTCATGAAGATGTTGAGCAGGTTGAAGGCCATCAGGACCAGCAGATGGAAGGAGCGTGTCTTGAGGAACTGAGCGAGGACTATGTAGAAGGTCAGCAGCAGGTAGTCGGCGTAAAAATTGGGATTGCCGTAAGTGGAAAAAACACGCGTGCCGAAAGCCCCGCGCCAGATGAACGGGTCCACGCCGGGCAGGCCCTTGGAATAGAAAAACTGCGTGTCTATGACCTGCAGCGTGCCGTAGCCTATGACTATCCAGGTGGATATTATGATTATCCTGGTAAGGCGCGCGATGGCCGGCTGATCGAACTCATTGATGATGACCATGGCGACGGCCGTATAGACCAGATAGCGGATGAAATCGTCGAGGCTCTGGCCTTTGTAGGGCACGTTTATGAAAGAGAAAATTATATAGGCGAAATAAAGAAGGAACGGCGCGAAGAAGACGAAATCCTGCCTGCGGAAGGCGTTGCGGCCTTCATTGAGAAGCAGGGCCATCCAGGCGGCGATAAGCGTCAGGCCGCCCATGTGCACCAGCGTTATCTTGACCTGCGCTGAATCGTAAGTGCGGAGATAAAAGGAACAGGAAACGAGGAGATAGAGTAAAGGCAGCCACCACTGTATGACTTTTCTGCAAAAGTCTACGGCCGGAGAGGTTTGAGGCTGACCCAGATTTTGCGGCAGTTTGCCCATTACTAAATTAAGGGAACAAAATTGATAAGCCGAGAATGGGACTCGAACCCACAACCTATCGCTTACGAAGCGATTGCTCTACCATTGAGCTATCTCGGCGGCAGTGAACCAGCTTTAACTGCGCGGCATATAGTATACAGAATTATATGCCCCGGCGGCAAATAGGAATCAGTTACAGTAGCAGCTCGGATACGAACCCGCACAGGTTTTGCCGCCGGTGCAAGATCCGGAACCGGAACAAATGCAAGCTCCGCCATAGCAAGTGCCGCAACTATTAGCACCGGAGGTACAATCGGAGAAAGGGTCGCTGTAGTTTGTGACAGAGACACAGTTCCCGCTGGAATTGCAGTACTTGCAGGCAGCCGTGCACAAATATCCCTTCACATTGGTTTGCAGCGCGCAGGAATAAGCGGTTCCGCTGCAGTTGCTTCCCCTGCAGGCCGTGGTACCGGGGCACTGACTCCACAGGTCCTGGGAACTCGTCTGAAAATCGAGGCCGGAAGAACCGTTGCACATCGCGCACAGCCTGTCGCCTTCCGTGGCGCATGTCTGGCAGGACGGAAGAGCGGTAATTAGCGTACGCAACTGGTTTATATTTGAAGCGCGAATGCGCGAAGTGCCGGCCGTTGTGGAATCCCAACTGGGCGTGGACGGCATGCTCGTCGGACACTGCCCGGAAACATCGTAAACATTGGTTATTGCGCCTACAGCACTCTGCAATTCGGACATATGAACCGAGCGGATACGGGTAGTGCCTGCAGTCAGAGTGGAATCCGCAAAACTGAAAGTTGCAAAACCAAAATCCGTTCTGGCGGTATTTATCGCAGTGCGGAGTTCCGTTATATGCACCACGCGGATGA
>CAYPTM010000218.1:0-4952 GCA_964413345.1 uncultured Elusimicrobiales bacterium | reverse complement strand
GAAATGAAGGCCCGCAAGAGCAAAGTGGAAGACGCCAAGAACGCCACCCGCGCGGGCGTCCAGGAAGGCCTTGTCCCCGGCGGCGGCACCTGCCTCGTCCGCTGCGAGAAGGTCCTCGAGAAGCTTAAAGGCGACAACGAGGACGAGCAGACCGGTATCAACATCGTCCTCCGCTCCCTGTCCTCACCGCTGCGCCAGCTGGCCCACAACGCCGGTCTCGACGCGGGCGTCATAGTGGACAAGGTCCGCGCCCTGCCCGAAACACAGGGCTTCAACGCGGAAACCAACCAGTACTGCGACATGCTCAAGGAAGGCGTCATCGACCCGGCCAAAGTCGTCCGCACCGGCCTGGAAAACGCCGCTTCCGTCGCCAGCACCGTCCTTCTGACCGAGGCGCTCGTCGCCGACATACCGGAGAAGAAGGACAAGGCCGCCGCCCCGCAGATGCCCATGGGAGACATGTACTAATCCCGGGTTGAAGCAGTCCGGCAGAAGTTTGAAACCCTCGCCGAAAGGCGGGGGTTTTTCATTTCCGGCGCGGATTGAAGGGACCCACAGCCTTCGGCCTTTTTGTAGAATAGACAAAGCGCTTCCAACGCGACTGAAACGGCGGAGCGCAATTTCTTGCCCGGAGAATGAATGAAACTTTACAGAAAAACCTCCCTGACCATCGCCGCGGCCATATGCGGCGCCATAGCCTGCGCCTGCGGACCCGGCCTCACCAAGATAAAGCAGTACGTATCCAGCTCCCCGCGCAAGCGGATAGTGGTAATAGCCTTCTCCGCGCCGGACAACAACGCGCCGATAGGGCAGGTGTCATCGGACATTTTCAGCAAATACCTTACCAACATGGGCTTCACGGTAATAAACCGGGCGGACACGGGGCACATGCTGGACGAGATGAAACTGGCCTCCACCGGCATCATCGACCAGGAAACCGCTGTTCAGGCCGGGAAAATACTGGGAGCGGACACAATACTGACAGGCACCGTGGCGGAAGCGGCGAAACGGACAGTGGAGCGCCCCGCCGTATACACTACGGACCTTGTGACCGTAATGGACATCAACGGGCAGCTACGGACGGTGCCGAGGCAAAGAATGCTTCAGTCGCCCTATACCGCGATGGTGGACGATTATTCGGTCAGCGTGCGGCTTACGGACCTTAACACGGGAAAACTGCTGTGGGTAGACTCAGGCGCGGTATACGAGGACGAATCAACTCTCCAGCAGGCCGCTGAAGAAGTGCTTAAAAGCCTGGCGTACAAGCTGGGCTCGAAATTCCTCAAGGAACAGCTTTAGGCCCTTCCGCCATACAAAGAGAACACCCCGCCAGTCATGGCGGGGTGTTTGTATTTTCAGTCAAAGCAGATAAAATCAGGGAAGGGCCGAGGCCTGCTCCTCGTCCGCCGGCTCGTTGGTTCTTATGCCGTCCTCCTTGTCCGTCAGAATCTTTGCCAGTCCATGAAACCCTATGGCCGCGGCAACGGCTATTACCGTTATAATCATCCAGCCGCCGTATTTGAAGTGGGGGGTTATAAGCTCCATTCCCGTCCCGCCGAGGAAAATACCAAGCGAGGATCCGGACTGCTGCACCACCCCGGCCATGCCCATATACCGGCCCTTCCTGTCTGGCCCGGCCATGTTTGCGGCTATGGCATGCACGCCGGGGGAAACAGCCAGCTCGCCAAGCGTAAGAACAACCACTCCGGTTATAATGGCGGCATAAGAGGAGGCAAAACCTATATAGCCGTATCCCAGGGCGTAGAAACAGCAGCCGAGAGCTATTCCCGAGGATATCCTCATCCGCGAAAGCGAGCGCGTCATGACATATTGGAGGAAAACCACCATCAGGCCGTTTATGGAAAAGAGGACGCCCACCTGCCGTTCAAGAAGCCCGATGTATTTGACGCAGTAAAGGGACAGGCCTACGACGAGCTGGCTCATGACCGCGGAAATAAGGAACAGGCAGGCGCAGAAACGGGCGAAGCGGGCGTTGCGCAACTCCCTCAGCATCTCCACAAGCGAAGCCTGCCGTTCCCCCGAGGACGCTGGTCTTGTTTCTTCGATGACGCGGATAAGAACGCAGGCCGTGAAGAAATATACCACGGCCGAGACCGCGAACATGGCCGCATAGGATTTCAGGGCCAGCAGACCGCCCAGCATGGGCCCCAGAGCCCAGCCAAGGTTGGAACCGATGCGGAGGACACCGAAAGCCTCCACCCTCTTTTCAGCCGCAGTCTGATCCGCGACCCAGGACTGGGAAGCCGGCCCGAACAAGGCGCCGGAAAGCCCGTTCAAAATATGCAGGCCCACAAGCCAGATGAAATGGAGGTCCAGCCACATGGCGGCCGCCATGCCGGCGATGACAAGGCTGCGGCTGAAAAGGGAGAACAGCATTATCCTGCGCCTGCCGAAGACGTCGGCCATCTCGCCGCCCCAGGCGGAACCAAGCGCGGTAAAAGCCATGGACACGGCGAGGAAGGCACCGGTCACGCTCATGGGCACGCCGCGCTTTACGCTCAGGTAAACGGCGAGGAAGGGCATGGAAAGGGCGTAGCCCGCCGCGACGACGGCGTTGCAGGCGGCCAGCAGCCATATTTTGCGGGGAACGGAAGCGCGCATCACTATATTCTGCAATTTTTGGGAAGACGGGGCGAGAAAAGCCCCTCGGCGTCCGGCGGGTTGTGCATATAACAAAATTTTGCTAGAATATGTCAAGTGGCGAAGACATCGGGAACAACAGGCAACGTACTGACACCGGCTCTGAGGTTTGAAGGGATAAAGGCCCGAATCGAAAGGGCCTGCGCGGCTTCCGGCCGCGACCCGGCAGGGGTGGAAATACTTGCCGTAACCAAATACGCTTCCGTTGAAAGCGTGGCCGCGCTCCTCTCCGGAGGGCAGGCCCGCCTTGTGGGGGAAAGCCGCGTGCAGGACGCGCTGTCGCGCTGGCAGGCCCCGCTTCTTCTCCCGTACAAAGACAAGATAGAACGGCATTTCATAGGCCACCTGCAAAGCAACAAGGCGGGGAAAGCGGCGGCCTTCTTTGACTGTTTTGATTCGATAGACGGCATCAGGATGGCGGAAACGCTTAACGCCAAAGCCGCCGAAGCGGTACGCAAATTCCCCGTAATGCTGCAGGTAAAGCTTACGGACAAGGAAACACAGTCCGGCCTTTCCCTTGAGGAAGCCCCGGCCCTGCTTCAGCAAATGGCTAAACTGCCTAACCTGATACCGTACGGCTACATGGGCATAGCGCCCGTGGCGGCCGACCAGAATGAACTGCGTCCGCTGTTCGCAAAGGTGAGGGCGCGCTTTGAAAAGGATTTTCCGGGCGAAACCGGCGGGGTCAAAACCCGCCTTTCGCTGGGCATGACGGGCGACTTTGAGGCGGCCGTCATGGAAGGCTCCACGCTGGTGCGCATAGGCAGCGCGCTTTTTTCCGGGGAGCAGTCTTGATTTGAGCAGGTTGCCCGGCAAATGTTTGCGGGTACTTCAAAACGCAGGGGAGGACATCAATGATTGTAAAAGTACGCGTTATTCCCAATTCACCTGACAACGAAGTGGTCAGCCGGATTGGAAGCGTCTTAAGAGTCAAAGTCTGCACACCCAAGCTGGACGATGCCGCAAACATAACCCTCAAAACGTTCCTGGCCGATTTCTTCGACGTCCCGGGCCGCGCGGTCAACATCATCCGCGGAGCCAAGGGGCGGGAGAAAACCGTCGAGATAGGCGGCAAGTCCGAAGAGGACCTCAAGCGCGTGATGGAGTCCATCCCGTAACGCCATGATAGACCGCATAAAGTGGGGCGGGACAAAGCTCGCCATTCTGGACCAACGCCTTCTGCCGGACAAAATTACCTATCTTACCGTCCGCACACCGCAGGACACAGCCCTCGCCATAAAGGACATGGTCACACGCGGCGCGCCGCTTATAGGCTGCACCGCGGCGTACGGCTACGCCCTGACGCTTAAAGGGAGCAGGCCAGCCTCATGGCAGGCCGCAGCGTCGCTGCTGGAAAAATCGGCCGCGACCCTGAAAGCCGCACGCCCTACGGCCATAGCGCTTGCCTACGCGGTGGACCGTCTTCACGACAAGGCTAAAGATTTCATCGAAACCAATAAAAACAGGCCCCTTACCGCCGAAAGCCTCAAGAAGCTGGCAACGCTCATAGACAAGGAAGCTCAGGCAGTCTATCAGGAAGACGTGGATGCCAACGAGCGCCTTTCCGAACTGGGCGCGAAGCTCATAAAACCTGGCAGTTCCGTTATGACGGTCTGCAACGCAGGCGCGCTGGCGACCGCCGGCATGGGCACGGCGCTGGGCGTCATAACCCGCGCGTTCGAAAAGGGCCGCGTCCGACACGTTTACTCGCTAGAGACACGCCCCTATCTTCAGGGCGCGCGCCTGACCATGTTCGAGCTGATGCAGTCCAAAATACCGGCTCAGTTGATCACCGACAACATGGCGGCGCACATAATGAAGACCTGCGGCGTATCGGCCATAGTGGCCGGCGCGGACCGCATAGCCGCAAACGGCGACACGGCCAACAAAATAGGCACCTATATGTTGGGCGTGCTTGCCAAGTATCACGGCATACCGCTCTATATAGCCGCGCCTAAGCCGACCTTCGACCTCTCCATCCCGGACGGCGACCATATACCCATAGAGGAACGCTCCTCCCGGGAAGTGACGGAAATACGCGGGCAGCGCATAACCCCCAAAGGGGCGACGGCGCGCCACCCCGCCTTCGACGTCACCCCCGGCAAGCTGATAGCGGGCATCATCACGGAATACGGAGTGATAAGCCCCGTAAACCGCGCCAACGTTAAAAAAATCATCGGCTGACCAGCCGGACAATCCAAAAGCAAATTCCGCCGGACAGGTTGTGAAAGAAATGACAGCCTCGTCCGGCGGTTCAATTTTTCAACCTCGACCCAGAAAAGTTCAGGAAG
>CAYPTM010000217.1:0-4976 GCA_964413345.1 uncultured Elusimicrobiales bacterium | reverse complement strand
TGGCCCAGGCTTTTTTCCGGCCCACGAGAAGGAGGTAATCGTTCATGTGATAGCCGGTCAGGAAATACTGGTCCAGCGGACGGGTTACGAGAAAAGCGTCAAACCCATTTTCCGCGATAAGCTTCTGGAACTGCGACAGCCTTGCCGCATGCGTGTTCGTCATATAATTTATTATACTAAATGTACTTATTATGCGCCCCACGGAAAAGATACTGCTTGTGCTGATAGGCCGCCTTGGCGACCTGCTGGTGACAACCCCTTTCATCACGGCCCTGAAAAACCAGCGGCCTGAACTGGAAATACACCTGCTGGTGAGGGAATATGTCCGCGACCTGGCGGAACTGCTGCCGGGAGTGGACAGGGTCTTCACCCTCCCCTCCATAACCCGTCCCGCTGAAGCGCTCGACTTTCTGGGCGCATACATGGGGGAAACCTACGAGGCCGTGGTGGACCTCAACTCCGCCTATTCCCGCACGTCCGGCCTGCTCTGCCGCTTCGCACCGGCGAAACGGAAAGTCACCTTTGAAAAGCCAAAATGGAAAATGTTCTACACGGAAACAGTGCCCGCTCCGGAACTGAAGGAGCATATGACCAGCCGTTACGTCAGGCTGGCGGAGCACTTCGGAGCGAAAGCGGAGCCGAAGATGTCCATTGCCCCCAGGCCGGAGCACGCCGCCGAAGCGGAACGCGTAATCAAAGGCCTTTCCCTCCGGGAAGGGGCGTTCCGCCTTGCCATACACCCGGGCAACTTCAAGAAGTTCGATCACCGCTGGCCGGAAGAAAAATTCATCGGCCTCACCAGACGCATACATGAGGATTCTCCTGAAACGGAGATAATCTACCTCGTCGGACCGGGGGAAGAGGGGTTCATCGCCCCCATGCTCCGGGAAGTGCCTTTCGTAAAACCGGCGGGGCCCATGGGCATAGGCGTGACCGCGGAATTTCTGCGGCGGATGGATGCGTTCCTGGTTTCCGCAACGGGCACCATGCACCTTGCCGCCGCGCTGGAAGTACCCATGGCCTCGCTCCAGAGCGGTTACTGCGGCCACGTCTGGAAACCCGTGCAGGGTGTTAACGAGGTAGTGGTTTCCCCGGACTGGGACAGCCTGCGCGGTATATCCGCCGACGAATTTTTCGCCGCATACAAACGTCTGCGGGCCAGAATCGGAAAATGACGGCCCTGTCGGTATTGCTCCTCCTGCTGTCCGGCCCGGCCGCGGCCCAATGCCCGAGCCACCCATGCTCCGAACCTTTCCATCCGAAACCTTCCATCAACGCCGCGCTGGCTGAACTCAAGAAAACGGCGGCTTCATATAATGACGAATCCTCCCTGCGCCAGGCCTTCGCCGCCAGGCTGCGTCCCGGCAACGGCGCTTTGGCCGGGGCAGGTTTTTATCCTGACACGCACTGTGTTTTCACCTGGCTGGCGGCGTGTTTCCCGAACCGTTCCAAACTTACCGGCAGAGCCCTGTGGGAATGGGACTATCTGGACGCGGAACAGACCGCGGAAGCTGAAAAATTTGTCGCCGGAGAGGAACGCTGGGAAAAACTGTCGCTGCAAAGCCGCGCCGCGGCGCTGGAGGATTACCTGTTCGGCGAGGCGCGCCTTCTTCTGACCGACCCGTACTCATCCTCGGCAGGGGAAATAAACCGGGCCCGGCGCCGCTTCATGCCTATACGCAAGGATATACCGGATTACCTGGCCGAAAAAATACAGCGCAGGCTCCAGCTCGCGGAAGCGGTGGCGGCGGTGAAAACAGGGCTTGGAGACCTCTGGCATAAACCGGAAGGTTTTGACGGACTTACGCTGGAGGAAAGGGCGGAGCAGGCGCGGCAGGCCATATACTCTAACAACGCCGCCGCGCTTTTCCCGGCCGGCAGCCGGATAAAGCGGCTGCTTGAATCGAGGGAACGAGCGCCGTCGCTAAACGCGGATACGCTGGACGCGCTTGCCAGAGGAATGATTTCCCTGGCGTGGCGCACGAACGCAGGGAAAAGGGTGCTGTCCGAGTGCGAAAAGACCGGCTGCAGAATCACCATAACCGCGGGCGAGCTTCCGGGGTCGTATGGCCGCTATACGCACCGCGAAGGCCGCATAGTCTTCAACGAAAAGCTCATCCGGGAATGGGCTTCGTTCGCGGGAGCGGACATATCCTCCGGCACCATGTCCGGGCCGGCGCTGGACGCGCTCGCCATGTACCTCTCCCCCATATTCGTGCATGAACTGACCCATCTTGCGCAGGACAACGGCGAAAACGCCGCCAGCATTTACATAAAGGGAGTGCAGGAAGATGAATACGAGGCCGCCGCGCACGAAGCCGCCTACTTCATGGAAATGAGCGCCGCCCTGCCGACCTTCCGGGAGCAGTTCGCCAGAGCGGCAAAAACACTGCCCTACGCCCAGGCTCAAAAACAGCGCACGGCGGATTTCGCCAACGACCCGGTTAAAGCGAGGCGTAAGGTCATGACCCGCTACGCATACCGCCCGTCCACCGAGGCAATGCGCGCGCAGATAGAGGACCTGATAACGCGCAAGGAAGCCGAAAAAGACAAAGCCAACGCGGCCGGGCGCGAAAAAGCGGGAAACTATATACTTAAACTGCGGAAAGGCCTGGAACTTCTGAACCGGCGGGCAATCGCTCTTAATAACTGGGCGGATGAAACGCTCCCCCGGCTGGGCGCCGAGTACATTGCGGAAGAGTCGAAAACGAAGTGAATCAGGGCTGCGTCTTGCGGAGTGCGCCGGCAAGCCGCACGAAGGACTGCAAATCCACGGTTTCGGCCCGAACAGCCGGGTCAATCCCGCTTTCGCGGAGACAGCGCTCCGCCTCAACCTTCTCCAGACCAAGGGACGTGGAAAGCGAGTTGACTATCGTCTTGCGGCGGTGGGCGAAAGAGCCTTTGACCGCGCGGAAAAAATGTTCCTTTAGCGACTCGTCCCCGTATGCGGGAACCGGCAGTTTTTTGAAAAGCACCACTGCGGAGTCCACCTTTGGCGGCGGGTTGAACTGCCTTGGCCCCAGGCTGAAAACCAAACCGCATTCGGCGCGGCTTTGCGATGCAAGCGAAAGGACACCGTAATGCTCCGATCCGGGCTTCGCGCAGATGCGCAGGGCCACTTCCTTCTGAAACATCATCGCGCCGCCGCAGAAACGCGGAAAATCCAGAGCCTTCTGAAGTATTGCCGACCCCACCGAATAGGGCAGATTCCCCCCGAAAACTATGTCGCCTTCCGGCGGAAGGAGGGCCGCGAGGTCCGCTTCCATGAAGTCGGCATTTATAAGACGGAACCCTTCCGAACCAAGTCTTTCGCGCAGGACAAGGGCCATGTCCGGGTCAATTTCTATAAGCGTCAGCCTGCCGGAGAAATAAGGCAGCAGTTCGCGCGTAAGAAATCCCTTGCCCGGCCCGACCTCGACCATATGCGAAGCTTTGAACCCGGCGCAAAGCGACGCTATCTTCTGCGCCGCGGACTGGCTTACAAGAAAATTCTGCCCGAACTTGGTGCGCATCAGTTGTCCGCCTTTGCCGGCGGGTTTAGCGCCGACGGTGTCTTGAGCCATTTAAGGTTGGCCGCCGCTATCTTGTTCCTGGGATTGAGGGCAAGAGCCTTCTCGCAGAAATCAATGGCCTGGAGGTCGTCGCCAAGTTCAACGGAAGCCACGGCCGAGCCCATGTAGCCCATCTCCCGCTCGCCCCGTTCTATGGCCGTGGAAAAATGGCCGAGGGCGTCGCGCGGCTCGCCTAATATAAGGTGCCCAAGTCCGGCTATTATATGCTCCATGCCCGGCGAGGAATGAGAGGCCCCGTCGGTAAGCTGCGGCAGCACTTCGCTGACCAGTTCCAGCCAGCCGGTGCCCATCACCCACAGGCCAAGGTCGTTGCCCACTGCGCGCGGATTATATCTGACACTGGCGTCGTTGTCCGCGGACGGGGACGTGCCGGATGAACCCGCCTGTCCCCCTCCCTGCCCGCCGCCGGAACCCTGACCGCTTTTCACCGTCTGGACGCTGAAGGCAATCTTCATGTCGGCGTCCTTGGGGATGCCGGTCGCGGCTTTGTTGAGCTCGTCTATTATGGAATTAATCTGTTTGCGGCGGGCCTCAGGGTCGGAACCGTTCAGGACAAAATCCCGTTTTACCGACATGGCCTGCGGCTGTTTCTGCCGTGCCGCGTCCCCGGACACTTTTTTACCAAGGGCCTTTTTCATGCTCGACGGCGCCGCCACATCGTCGTCAGTGACTTTTTCCAGCTTGACCGGCTCAAGCTTGGGCATGGTGACGTACACAAGCTCCACGCTGACCTTTGCCGCGTCCTGCGCGGGAAGGCGCTCGAGGTTGCGGCGCATGGAATCGAGCGGCCCGGAAGACTGGGGAGTATCCTGCCCGCCGCTGCCGCCGCGAGAATTGACGCCGGAATAGGAAATGGAAAGAGCCAGGCCGTTGCCGGTGTCGCGGGGCATGAGGCTGAAGGCGTCCGATGTCATCTTGCGGGCGTCGTCGCCCTTGTTCATGTTGTAGGCAAGCAGGGAATAACGGAAGCGGGCCACGAAATCCATGGGCTTTACGCGTATGGCGCGCCGGTACATGGACAGGGCCGAGGCCTTGTTGTTCATGCGCTCGTAAACAGCGCCAAGCTCAAGCATGGCGTCCTCATAATCGGGGTAGAGGTCAATGGCGGTTTCAAGGGAATCGGCGGCCTCACTGTCACGCTCAAGGCGGGAGTAAAGCGAACCGAGCTGATAATGGAACAGCGGGTGCGTTTTTTCAAGGGCTACAGCCTTGCGGAAATACTGGAGCGCGGTCTGGAAATCGCCGGAAGCCTCATAAATTGAACCGAGATTCATCTGGATATCGCCCCGGGTGCTGTCATATTTCGCGGCTTCCAGCAGATACTTGAGGGAATTGTCCCTGTCCCCCTTCCAGGCGTAAGCTATGGCCACGAGCTGAAGGGCATGGGGATTGTGCGGGTCAATC
>CAYPTM010000216.1:0-5009 GCA_964413345.1 uncultured Elusimicrobiales bacterium | reverse complement strand
GCGCAGACGTCATGGCGATGGCGCTGAACCAGTTGCCGCCCAAGTATGTGGTCACGCAGAAAGGAGCGGCCTTCACCAAGCTTCAGACGCTTGATCTGCAATTTAAAACCGACGTGGTCAGGGAAGTGCTCCGGGCCATCAGCAAGATAGCTAAAAGCCCCAGGCACGGATAACCGGCGCAGGGCGTTAATTTTCGGGGAGGCAACATGGCAACCAGGGTTTTAGTAGTTGACGACGCTCTCTTCATGAGAAAGGTTCTGAGCGACATCCTCAAGCGCGAAGGCATGGAAATCGCCGGCGAGGCGGACAACGGCAAGGCGGCGATAGACAAGTTCACGGAGCTCAAGCCGGATCTGGTGACGATGGACATAGTCATGCCCAAAGTCGGCGAGATCGACGGCGGCCTGGCCGCCCTCAAGGAAATAATAAAACTGGATCCCAACGCGAAAGTCGTCATGGTTTCGGCCATGGGCCAGCACGCCCTCGTGGTGGAAGCCATACAGGCCGGCGCGAAAGATTTCATAGTAAAGCCCTTTCAGGCCGCGCGCGTGTCGCAGGCGCTGAAAAAAGTCCTCTCAGGCGAAAGCAGCGCAGCTTAGCAATCACCCGGAGTTTAAATGCCAGAAAACACACAGAATCAGGGCGGGCATCACTTAGACGTGCTTAAGGAAATAGGCACCATGGGCGCGGGCCGCGCCGCCACGGCGCTGTCGGAGATGATAAGCGCGGAAGTGACTATTTCGGTCCCGGACGCGCAGCTCATACGTTCCGCGGATTTCTCGAAAACGATCGCCCGTCCCAACGAAGCGTATCTCGTGCTGGTCATCATGCTGGAGGGAGAACTGGGCGGACGAGTGTTCTTCATGGTTTCCCCCTCGGAAGCGCGCCTGCTGGGTTCGTTGCTGCTGGGCATGCCGGCCGAACAGGTCAACTTCGAGGATCCCCTTTTCCAGTCATCCATAAAGGAAGCCCTCAACATAATCGTGGGCGCATACATGATGGCGCTCAGCGAGCTGACCGGCTTCGAGATAATGTTCAGTATACCGTATCTCGCGATGGACATCCTCACGGCGGTCTTCATCGCCGACCAGACTCCGCAGAAGAGCGAGGAGCTCATCTACATAAAGACGGAACTGACGGTAAAGGGCCACAACTTCGGCGGATCCTTCGTCTTCTTCCCGGATATTCCTTCAATAAAGAAAATCCTCAACGCCCTCGGCATGGAAGTGCCCAAGGCCCTGCAGGAAAAGCTTTCAAAGGATGACAAACCCAATGGATAAGAAACGCGCCACTTTTGCAAGGATAGACCTGCTGCGCGAACTGGCCACGATAGGCTCAGGGCGCGCGGCGACTTCGCTCGCGGACATGATATCGACCAAAGTGCAGATAACCGTCCCCGACACACGCGTCTATCCGTCGCAAAAGCTGAAAGACCTCTTCCTGGACAACGCGCTGAAATATTTCGTTCTTGACGCGACAATGGAAGGGGAGCTTTCGGGCAAGGAATACCTGCTTCTTTCGGAAGAGGAAACCAAGATGCTGGCCGCGCTGCTGCTGGGCATGAACAAGGACGACATAAATCTGCTGGATGAGATGACGCAGTCCTCCCTCCGCGAAGTGGCGAACATTCTGCTCAGTTCCTACATGAACGCCCTCAGCGACCTTACCGGCGTTCCCATAATAGTCGGCGTACCGAATCTCAGCGTAAACCAGACCCCCAGCGACGTGGACTCCTTCATATCCAAATCCATGTCGCCGGACCGGGAAGTCCTCTACGTCAAGAGCCATCTCTGCATAAAGGACATGAACTTCGACGGCCTCATCTTCTACGTGCCGGATGACACAACGCTGGACAAGATATTCGACAAGATGGGCATAATCTACTGATACGATTCTTGCAGCAAAACAAAGACCGCCCCTTCCGGGGCGGTCTTTTTATTTGCACCAAAACTTCACTTATTCGCCGGAGGCAGTGATGGTGACCACTTCGGCCAGACTGGTGGTGCCTTTCTTGACCTTGTCCAATCCGGCGTCAAAGAGCGTGGTTGCGCCCTCGCGCTTGGCCTGAGCGACAAGAGCGGGAAGAGGCTCGCGCCGCTGAATCATGTCCGCCAGCGTCGGGCTTATGAAAATGACTTCGTACAGGCCGACGCGGCCTTTGTAGCCGAGACCGTTGCACTGTTCGCAGCCGACGTGCGTGAACAGCGTGTCCGCCTCAGTAAAACCGTACTTCTGTATCATTTCAGGAGTTGGAGCGTACTGCTGCTTGCAGCTGGGGCAAAGGCGGCGGACAAGACGCTGGGCTTCCACGACACGGAGAGACGATGACAGCAGGAAGGGCTCGATGCTCATGTCTTCCAGACGGGTGACGGCAGAAAGCGCGTCGTTTGTGTGCAGCGTGGAGAGCACCAAGTGACCCGTAAGGGCGGCGCGCAGGCATATTTCGGCGGTCTCGTTGTCGCGCGTTTCACCCAACATGATGATGTCCGGGTCTTGCCGGAGGAAGCTTCTAAGGGCGCTTGAGAAAGTAAGGCCGACCTTTGATTTGACCTGCACCTGATTGATGCCGTGGAACTTGTACTCGACGGGGTCTTCGACCGTCATGATGTTCTTTTCAGGAGAGTTAAGCATCTGCAGGGCGGTATAAAGAGTCGTCGATTTGCCGGAACCCGTGGGGCCCGTGACGTAAATGAGGCCGTTGGGACAGTTGATGCCCTTGATGAAGGACTCCAGCTGATGCTTGGTGAAACCCAGCTTTTCGAAGTCCAGGGGCAGTTTCTGCTTGTTCAGGATACGCATGACCACCTTTTCCCCGTACACCGTGGGGCAGGAGGAAACGCGGATATCGATTTTCGCGCCTTCGTACTTCAGCGTGATGGCTCCGTCCTGTGGAATACGTTTTTCCGCGATGTCCAGCTTGGCCAGAATCTTGATACGGGAGACAAGCGGGATGAACATGGACTTCGGGGGCGGAGGGACTTCGTTCAGAATGCCGTCGACGCGGAAGCGTATGCGGATTTCTTCGGCGTACGGTTCGATGTGAATGTCGGAAGCGCGCTGCTGAATGGAGGTTTCAAACATCTTGTTGACGAACAGCACGACCTGGGTTTCGCGCGTGGCCGGGATGGGCTTGT
This sequence comes from uncultured Elusimicrobiales bacterium, assembly GCA_964413345.1. GTDB lineage: Bacteria > Elusimicrobiota > Elusimicrobia > Elusimicrobiales > Elusimicrobiaceae > CAYPTM01. Next base: position 1,875 of record CAYPTM010000216.1, on the reverse strand, counting down.
TGAGATCCAGTATCTCGTCCTCGTCGGCGTCGGACTCGTCTTTTTTTCCGCTCGGCAGAAGGCCCGTGGCGAGTTCCTTGACTTCGTCGCGCGCGCCGTACAGCGTGGCGAGGGACTGTTCAAGGGCCGAAAGGGTGACGACCGACATGTTCACTTTCATGCCGGTGTAGAGATATATTTCCTGCACCACGAAAATTTCCGACGGATTTATGACACCTACGGTGAGGGCTTCCCCCTCCTTGAAAAGCGGTATGACGCGGTTGGCGCGGGCAAAGCGTTCCGGAAGAAGGCGGGCCAGTTCATAGGCCTTCTCGACCAGCTTTGTGGTGGCCTCATTGTCGTAGAAGGGTATCTTGAAATAATCCGCATAGGCCTGGGCTATGATGACGTCCGTGGCCAGATTGGTCTGGATAAGGGCGTCCTCGACCTGCGTGTTGGTCTTTACCTGATGGGTAAGAACCTTCGGGATATCCTTTTCAGAAAGATTCTGCTTGTCGACCAGCAATTCCAGTATCAGTGATTTGTCGCTCATGTTATGGTACCTGCCTCTCCGCGTCCCCCGTCCTTCCGGCTTCCTGCCCTTCCGCGTCCGCCGCGGCGAGAGGAAGCGCCACCGTCACGACAGTCCCCGCCCCCTCCACGCTGCGGACAAACAGCTCGCCCTTATGGCTGTTGATGATGGATTTGGAAACGGACAGACCGAGACCCGTTCCCTGCACGCCGCCTTCACGCTCCGCCCCGCGCTGCACATCCGAAAGCGTGACGGCGGCCTTCTTCTCAAGGCTTTTGCTGTAGACCTTGGTGGTAAAAAACGGTTCGAACAGCCGCGCCATGTCCTCCCGCCTTATGCCGACGCCGTTGTCCTCTATCTCAATAACGCAGAGCGGCTCCTGCGAATAAAACTCCGGTATCTTCTTCCTGCTGGTGCGCACCTGCACCTTCCCCCCGTGCTTCCTCGGCACGGCCTGGCAGGCGTTGACTATCAGGTTTATTATGACCTGCGTAATCTGGTTCCTGTCCACATTAACCAAAAGCCCGTTCTCGTAGGCTGTTTCCAGGGAGACATGGTTCCGTTCCTCCGTGGGTATATTGGAAAGCGCGTAGTCTATTATATCCTCGGGCGGAACGATTTCGGCGTTCATTTCTGAAGGACGCGCTATTTTCAGGAGATTTTTCACTATGGTGTCGGCGCGCAGGGTGGCGTCCTTTATCTTGATGGAGAGCATCAGCTCCTCCAGATTGCGCTTGCGCGGGCACAGGTCGGGGAAGGCGCTTTCCATTATCTGCCGGTTGAGGTACTTTATGATGGCCAGGTCGGCCGGCATAAGCTCCTCCCTCGGCAGGGAACGCAGCTGGGCCGTGCGCTGGGCCATTTCCGTTATGCTCCTCGGCATGGTCGTCTGGGAAGCTACGGCGGCGTTATGCTCATATAGTTTTGGAAGTGAGAGAAATTCGTTCAGCGTTTCCAGATCCCCGCCTTCCGCGGCGTGCAGTTCCCCGGCAGCTTTTGACCAGCGCTGTTTCGCGGCTTCCACCAGGGCGCGGCCGCCGTCCGGCAGTTCCCCCGCCGAAAAATTCGGCGAAGCCGCGAGGCAGGAAAGTATATATTCCGTACCGCCCAGTATTATGCCCAGCGGGTTCTTTATCTCGTGCGCAATGCCGGAGGCGAAACGGCCCAGGGCGGCCAGCTTTTCCGACTGGACCAGCTTCCGCTGCGCGTCCTGCAGTTCCACCGTCCGCTCGACAACCCGGCGTTCCAGCTCATCATGCGCGCGCTTGAGGGCTTCCTGCGCCTGCTTCTGCTCCGTCACGTCCCTTATGACGCCTTCATAACCGATGGCGTGGCCCGAAGCGGCGCGGTGGAGGGAGGAAGCC
>CAYPTM010000215.1:0-5013 GCA_964413345.1 uncultured Elusimicrobiales bacterium | reverse complement strand
CCCGACAAAAAATCATACAAGCCGGGCGACACGGCCCGCATACTGGTAAAATCCCCGTTCCCGGAAACCACCGCGCTGATCACCGTGGAGCGCGAAGGGGTGCTTTACACCGACGTTGACGAACTGACCGGCGGCGCGGACTACATAAAGATACCCATAAAGGAATCCTTCGCCCCCAACGTGTATGTTTCAGTCACGCTCTCTTTCGGCCGCAGCGCCGAAGGCAAATTCAGCGAATCCGGCGAGGAAGACCTCGGGCGGCCCAAGGTAAAGTTCGGCTACGCGGCCCTGCAGGTTGACCCGGGCGGCCGGAAACTGGAAGTAAAGCTCACCACCGACAAGAAAGACTACCGCCCCCGCGGCGAGGTGGAGGCGGAGCTTGAGGTGCGCAACGAGGACGGCCGGGGCATAGCCGCGGAGGTGACGCTGTTCGCCGTTGACGAAGGGGTGCTGGCGCTGACCGGGTACCAGACTCCCGACATATTCTCGGAATTCTACGCCACGCGCGGCCTGCAGTTCGTGACCGCCGACTCGCGCCTGTTCGTGATAGGCCAGCGGAATTTTGGCGAGAAGGGCGAAAACCGCGGCGGAGGCGGCTCGTCCATGCTTGCGATGGAAGGGGCGGACATGCGCTCACGTTTCATCCCCACGGCCTACTGGAATCCCTCGGTCAGGACCAACGCCAAGGGGCGCGCCAAAGTCAAATTCACACTGCCGGACAACCTTTCCCGCTTCCGCCTGATGGCGGTCGCCTCCTCGACCAAGCTGTTCGGCGCGGGGGAAACCTCGCTCAAGGTGACCAAGCCGCTCATGCTGCGGCCCAGCCTGCCGCGCTTCGCCCGCACAGGCGACGCGTTTACAGGCGGCGTCGTAGTGTCAAATTATACGGGAGAGGCCTCCACCGTCACGGTCTCGGCTGAACTTTATGGCCAGGCCCTCGCTCTTGCCGGAGACACGACACGGCAGGTGTTCGTTGAAAACGGCCGGACCGAGGAAGTGCTTTGGAACATGACCGGGGCGAAACCCGGTGACGCGGTGCTCCGCTTCCGCGCGCGGGGAGGGGACGAAACCGACGGGCTTGAATGGATACTTGCCACGACGGAGAGCTCCCGCCCGCAGTATACCGCCACGGCCGGCGCCGTGAAGGGCGAAACGACAGAAACACTCGCCTTCCCGGAAGGGGCCCAGAACGCGGAGACGGACATAACGCTCTCCCCATCCGCGTTGTCCCGGCTGGACGGCGGCATACGCTATCTGCTTGATTATCCCTACGGCTGTCTGGAACAGAAGCTCTCCCGCGCGCTGCCCGTAATACTGGCGGGGGACCTCGTCTCCGCCTTCGGCCTGGGCGACATCAAGGAACTCAAGGCTTCCGCGCAGGAAGTGCTGGACAGGATGGGCGAGTATCAGGACCAGACGGGCGGGCTTCATTACTGGACCAACCCCAATGAAACGGAAGCCGCAGACCCTTACCTTACCGCCTACGCCCTTGAGGCGGCATGGCTTGCCAGGCAGCGGGGATACCGGACGCAGGACGGCGTTACCGCCAAAGCGGCCGAATGGCTTCATCGCCGGATTGAAAGCGGCACGCAGGACTACGGTTATCCCTACTCGGTCAACGAGCAGCTGTCCTCGCAGGCTTACGCGGTATACGTGCTGGCGCTATACAAGCAGCCGCTCAGCGGGCGTTTCCAGAAACTCTACGAGCGCCTGCCGCAAATGCCCTTCCACGCGCTGGCGCACATGCTGAAAGCCGCGCCGCTGCTCAACGCCGACAAGGGCGTTACAAAGAACCTGTCCCAGGCGCTCCTTAACAAGGCCGTCAATTCCCCGACCAAGATGCACTTCGAGGAACGCGAGGCCATGCCCTGGCTGCACTCCTCCGCCGCCGAGACCACGGCCCTCTGCCTTGACGCGCTCCTCTCATCAGGGAAAGGCTTCGCCGGGGACTTCAAGGCCGTACAGTGGCTGGTTGACGAGCAGAAGGCCGGGCGCTGGCGCACCACGTCTGAAAACGTGGCTGTGTTCAGGGCGCTGTCCAACTACTTCAACCTCTACGAAAAGGAAAACCCGTCGTTCACCGCCACGGTCACAGCCGATGACGGAACCGGGAAAAAGGAAATATTGAAAGGCGAGTTCGCCGACAGAAAGCCCGCGGCGGCGACTGGCCGGCTGCCCCTCGCCGCGCGCGCGGGCGCGGCCACCGCGGCCCGCCTGGCGATATCGTCCCCGCAGGCCCGTGCCTACTACACCCTGCGCACGCGCTATGTCCCTGCGGTCGAAGGCAAGGCGGAAGCCAACGGCTTCACAATAGATCGGAAGATGGAACCCCTGCGCGCCGCGGACTCCTCGCTGACCCGCGCCACCCGCTGGCTGGTGAAGATAAAGGTCACCACGCCGCAGGACAGGACCTTCGTCGCGCTTGAGGACAGGCTGCCGGCCGGCTTCGAGCTGGTGGACACCACGCTCGCCACCGAAAGCGCGGAGGACGCGGCGGTAAAGGAAGGAAAGGAGGCGGCCGAATGGTTCGGCGGCTTCTACCGCACGGAAAACTATGACGACAAGGTGCAGGCTTTCGCCGACTACATGACGGCGGGCGCGCACGAGTTCACCTATATGATGCAGGCCGTGGCCTCGGGCGATTTCAGCTGGCCGGGCGCGCGCTGCGAAATGATGTACGAACCTGAAGTTTTCGCCGAGACACAGAGCGGCTCGGTCACCGTAAAGTAAAAAATCAACGGGATGGGAAATGAACAACAACACGATAAAAACATCAATCGTCTCGCTGGCCCCGCTTATGTGCGCGGCGGCGGCCTCCGCGCAGGAACAGGGAACTGACACGGCCCTGCGCATGGGAGCGGGAGCGGCGCTCGCGCTGATAGTCGCCGGAGGGGCCTTCCTGATACTGCGGAAACGCGGAACGGCAACAGTTCAGACCGAGCCGGAAGCCCCGCTGAAACCGATAGAAATACACCCCGAGAACGCGGTGTCCCCGCACAAGCTGGGACCGTCCGCCTTCTGCCCGCCGATGACCGAGGACGAGCTTCCGGTAGGGGCCGTGATAGGCGGCAGGTACAAGGTGGAAAAAGTGGCAGGGCGCGGGGGCATGGGCATAGTCTACGCCGCGCAGGACACGAAACTGGGCGGCAGCGTGGCGGTCAAGAAACTGCGCCGCGAGCTGGCCGACAACGAGAGGGAACGCAAATACTTCATGGACGAAGCGCGCCGCATGGCGGCGCTGCGCCACCCCAATATCGTGGAACTGTACGACATGCCGGCAGAAGGCGCCGAGATGATACTTGTGTTCGAACTGGTGGAAGGATACACCGCCGACGACCTTATCCGCAACAAGGGCAAAATACCGCTCAGGGAGGCAGTGGCGATAACACGGCAGGTCTGCGCCGCGCTTTCCTACGCGCACAACCGCAAAACAGTGCACCGCGATATAAAGCCCTCCAACATTATCGTGCAGGCGGACGGCGTGACGAAGGTGATGGACTTCGGCATAGCCGCCGAGGCCAAGAACACCATATCGCGCCTGACAGGAAGCGTGTGCGGCACCATGGCCTACATGGCGCCGGAGCAGGAACTGGGACGCTATGATACCCGTTCCGACATATTCGCCACGGGCGCCACGTTCTACGAACTGCTGACCGGCTCCATACCCTTCACCGGCCCCAACTACATAGGCCAGAAGCGGAAGATGGAATACCTGCCCGCCACAAAGCGCGTGCCCGCCCTGCCGGCGGACGTGGACGCGATATTCGCCAAAGCCCTCCAGCCCGAGCGTGAAAAACGCTACCAGAGCATGGCCGAGATGGACGCGGACCTTGCCAAACTCACCGCTTAAACCAATCGCCTGCGCCGCGCTTCTGCTGGCGGCGCAGGCTTCTTTTATCCGCGCGGAAACAGCGCCGCACGCGCAGGCCTCCGTTACGGTGTCCGACCGCTACGGCGCGCCCATGCGCGAATACCTGAACGGGCAGGAAACCTACTGCGAACCCGTGCCGCTGGACAGAATATCCCCTTGGCTGATACTCGCCACCGTCGCGGTGGAAGACAAACGTTTCTTTGAGCATTCCGGCGTGGATTTCAAGGCGGCATTGCGCGCGCTTTGGCAGAACGCCAGTTCCGGAACGCGCGTCTCCGGCGCGTCCACCATAACGCAGCAGCTGGTGCGCGCACTGGAGCCGCGCAAGCGCTCTCTGTGGGGAAAGATGAAGGAGATGTGGGGCGCGCGCAGGATGGAACAGGAACTCTCCAAGCGGGAAATACTGGAAAACTATTTCAACCGCGTCCCCTATTCCAACATGATGCTTGGCGCGCAAACGGCGGCGCGGGCGTATTTCAACTGCAACGCGGAGGACCTCTCCCTCGCCCAGGCCGCGCTGCTGGCAGGCATACCCAAATCCCCCCGCAAATACAATCCCGTACTGCGCCCCAAAAACGCCTTCGACAGACAGAAGCTTGCGCTCAAGCGCATGCTGGACCTAGGTTATATCAACGACCAGCTTTACAATTTCGCCCTGAATGAAAAGCCGGTGATACGAAAGCCCTCCCGCCCCTTCCTGGCTCCCCAGTTCTGCGACATGGCCCGCGCCGCGAATCCTGCCCTTACAGCCATACGCTCCACCATAGACGGAGACATCCAGTCAAACTTCGAGAAAATCCTCTCGGCAGACCTCCAGCGGCTGCGCGGCCACAGGGTCACCAACGGGTCCATAATCGCAATAGACAACGCCAGCGGCGACATATTGGCGTGGGTGGGCTCAGCGGATTTTTCGGATGACGAAAACGCGGGGCAGATTGACGGAGTGACGGCTCTGCGCCAGCCGGGCAGCGCGCTCAAGCCTTTCCTTTACGCGCTTGCCATGGAGAAGAACCTGCTCCGCGCTTCAGACCTGCTGGACGATTCGCCCGCTTTTTTCGAGAAAGGCTTCTCCCCCCGCAACTACGACGAGCACTATCACGGAAAAGTGCGCGCGAGGGAGGCGCTGGCCTGTTCCTACAACA
>CAYPTM010000214.1:0-5016 GCA_964413345.1 uncultured Elusimicrobiales bacterium | reverse complement strand
CGCATAAAATTCTAGGCATATCCGCCTTCTATCACGACTCCGCCGCCTGCCTGATCGAGGACGGGAGCATCGTAGCCGCCGCGCAGGAAGAACGCTTCTCCCGCAAGAAACACGACCAGCGGTTCCCATCCCATGCCGCAAAATTCTGCCTTGAGTACGGAAAGACCGGACTGAGCGAACTTGATGCGGTGGTGTTTTACGACAAGCCGCTGCTCAAATTTGAACGCCTGCTGGAAACCGCCTATCTGTTCGCGCCTAAAGGATTCCCGGCCTTCAAGACGGCCATGCCGTCGTGGATAAAAGAAAAACTGTTTCTTAAAAAACTGCTGGCGGAAGAACTGGGAAAACTCCAGCCCTCCGCCGGCATGCCGCCCCTTCTTTTCACCCCCCATCACCTGAGCCACGCGGCCAGCGCGTTTTACCCCTCCCCGTTCGAGGAAGCCGCCGTGCTGACCGTGGATGGCGTGGGGGAGTGGGCAACGGCCTCCATCGCGCACGGAATGGGCGCGGCGCTCACTCCGCTAAAGGAAATGCATTTCCCCCATTCGGTGGGACTGCTTTACTCCGCCTTCACCTGTTATTTGGGTTTCCGGGTCAATTCCGGCGAGTACAAGCTGATGGGCCTGGCGCCATACGGCGACGCGGCGGACCCGCGCGCTTCAGAATACGTCCGGCTGATAAAGACAGAACTTGTGGACATAAAAGAAGACGGCTCCATTTACCTCAATCAGAAATATTTCGATTACGCCTGCGGCCTCCGGATGACAAACGACACCCGTTGGGAAAAGCTCTTCGGCTTCCCGGCGAGAGAACCGGAAGCCGAACTGAAACCGGAGCACTGCCACCTTGCCCACGCGATACAGACGGTAACCGAAGAAATAATCCTTAAGCTGGCGGCCACCGCGCGAAAACTGAGCGGCTCTAAAAACCTCTGCCTTGCCGGCGGAGTGGCCCTGAACTGCGTAGCCAATTCAAGAATACTCCGCGCCGGTCTGTTTGAAAACATATGGGCCCAGCCAGCTTCGGGTGACGCGGGGGGTGCGCTCGGCGCGGCGCTGGCCGCCCACCACATATATTTTAGACAGCCCAGAACGCCACTTCTGCCTGACGCCATGCGGGGCTCTTTTCTGGGACCCGAGTACGGCGACCGGGAAATACGGGAAATGGCGGACAGGCACAACGCCCCCTTCACCCACATCCCGGACGAGAAGGAACTTTGCGAGTTCACCGCCGCCAGGCTGGCTGAAGGGAAAGTTGCGGGCTGGTTTCAGGGACGGATGGAGTGGGGCCCCCGCGCGCTGGGCAACCGCAGCATCCTGGGCGACGCGCGCAACCCGGACATGCAGAAACGCCTGAACCTTAAAATAAAGCGCCGGGAAGGCTTCCGTCCCTTCGCCCCGTCGGTGCGGCTGGAGGACATGAGAGCGCACTTTGATTATGACAGGCCGTCACCATACATGCTTTTCGTGGCGGACGTCACTCAAAAAAGACGCAAGCCGCTTCCGCCTGACTACCGCAAGCTTGAAATGCGCGAGAAGCTTTATACCCCCCGTTCGGACATACCTGCGGTAACGCATCTGGATTTTTCAGCCAGACTGCAGACCGTGGACAGAAGCGCGAATCTTCGTTATTGGAAACTGCTGTCGGCGTTCAAGGCAATAACCGGCTTCGGCCTGCTGGTCAACACCAGCTTCAATGTGCGGGGCGAACCGATAGTCTGCTCACCGGAAGACGCATACCGCTGTTTCATGAACACGGACATGGATCTTCTTTTGATGGGGAATTTCGTTTTCGAAAAGGAAAAGCAGCCGCCCTGGCGGACGGAAAGCGGCGCGGAAACGAACCTGCCGCCGGACTGAGGGCACAAACCATTCAAATTTAAGGATGAACTAGGCCGCGCTACCAGGTGCGGCGGAAACTTTCACTGTCCCATTCCCCGGGCTCGGCGGCATGCAGCATGGAAACGGGTTCTTTTGAAAAAAACCGGGCCGCGGCTTCCCTATTGAAAAGGCGGGAAAGAAAAGCGACGGGAGTCAGCACGCCGTAGAAGACAACAAGCAGGGCCACGGCGGAACTGCACCGGCCCAAAACGCGCGACAGCGCCATCCAGCCCCGGGCGACGGCATCGGTAAGGGGATTAGGCCATACCGACGAACCGAATGCCAGCAGCGCGGACAGAAAAAAGAACGCCGCAGAAAGCCGGCCGTGAAGAAGCAGCCCCGGAACGGCAAGGGCCAGGGCGAGGACGTCCAATGTGCGGGCAATCTGTTTAGGCGTCATAATCAGAACAGGGTGTACAGGAAAGGCGCAACGGCGGAACCGCCTCCCAGCACAAGCAGGGCCCCAACCGCCAGCAGGGCAAGCACCACGGGCAGCAGCCACCACTTGCGGCGGCTTTTAATAAAACGCCAGATGTCCTTTAGCGATTCCATAGGGCCGTATTCCAATTGAAGCATACGCTTTCGCGCTAGTAAATAGCCCGCGGCGGGGCTCCCGTCCAATTATCACATTGAAAAGCCATGTCACATTTTGCAGAATAAAGGCGGTACCGCTGACGAAAGGAAGCTCGCCGCGCAGGAAGCGGCAGGCCTCGCTCAGGGGTGGGCCGCGGGACTCAAAAGGCACTCAAGGAAAACAACATGAAAAAAACCTTCATCATCGACACAAACGTTCTCATACATGACGCTTCCGCTGTCGCTAATTTCGCGGACAACACTGTCGTCATTCCCATGGTCGTGCTTGAGGAGCTGGACAAGTTCAAAACCAGCGGCGACGAACGCGGCAAGAGCGCGCGCGTTGTATCCCGCAAGCTGGACGAGCTGCGCAAGCAGGGGAAGCTCAACGTCGGCGTGAAGATGGAAAACGGCGGCCTGCTCCGCATAGAGATGGACCCGGAGAAGGTGCTGCCCCCCTCTTTCGACCTGCACCAGAATGACAACCGCATACTCAACACCGCGTTCTTCCATCAGAAGAACAAGGAAAAGGCGATAGTCGTTTCCAAGGACATCAACATGCGCCTGAAGGCCGAGGCGGTCGGGCTTGAGGCGCAGGACTACGAGACCGGCAAGGTCAAGATAGACGAGCTTTACACCGGCATGCGCGAGCTGGAAGTCGACGCCGCCGTCATAGACGCCTTCTACAAGGACAAGCAGCTCGACCTCAAGGTCTTCAAGGAAGAGTTTTATCACAACCAGTTCATAGTGCTTCAGGCCTCTGGCAACCACAAAAAGTCGGCCCTCGGCCGCGTGGACCTGGGCCAGACGGCGCTGCTGCGCCCGCTCGGCCCCGAACCCGCGCCCTGGGGCATAAAGCCCCTTAACAAGGAACAGCGCTTCGCGATGGAACTGCTGCTGGACGACACGCTGCCCCTTGTGACCATGGTGGGCGTGGCCGGCACGGGCAAAACACTCATCTCGCTGGCCGCCGGCATGCAGCGCGCCATAGATGACAACGTCTACCGCCGCCTCATCATCTGCCGTTCCATCGTCCCCGTCGGACGGGATATCGGCTTCATACCCGGCACGAAAGAGGAAAAGCTCAACGTCTGGATGGGCGCGATATACGACAACCTGGAATTCCTTGTGGACAAGAAGCACCCCGAGGAAGGCGCCGCGCACAGCGACTATCTGCTTGAAAGCGGCAAGGTGGAGATAGCGTCCGTCACCCACATCCGCGGCAGAACCCTGCCCAAGCAGTACATGATAGTGGACGACGCGCAGAACCTTACCCCTCACGAGGTGAAAACCATCCTCTCCCGCGCAGGCGAGGGGACAAAGGTCGTCGTGACCGGCGACCCCTACCAGATAGACAGCCCCTACCTCGATGTGTCCTCCAACGGCCTTACCTACATAGTGGACCGCTTCAAGGGACAGCGGCTGTACGGACACATCACATTCACAAAAACCGAGAGAAGCCCTCTGGCCGCGCTGGTGGCCGAACTCCTCTAGGTTCATGCCTGCAGTTTCAGTCAAAGTCAAAAATGTGGTCAAACGCTACGGCGGTTTTACCGCCGTAGCGGGCGTTTCCTTTGAAATGTACGGCGGCGAATGCTTCGGCCTGCTGGGCCCCAACGGCGCGGGCAAGACCACCACCGTAAAAATGCTCTGCTGCATACATCCCATAACGGAAGGCGACATAGAGATATGCGGCCTCTCCGCGCGGGAAAACCCCCGGGAAATAAAAGCCATGCTGGGCGTCTGTCCACAGGACATGAGCCTGGACCCGGATTTCAACGTGGAGCGGAATCTGCTGGTCTATGCCCGGTATTTCGGCATACCCGCGCATGAGGCAAAACGCAGGGCCGCGGAACTGATAAGCCAGTTCCATCTGGACGACAAGAGCGGCAAACCGATAGACGAACTCTCCGGCGGGCTGAAGAAACGGGTGCTAATAGCCCGCGCGCTGATAAACAACCCGAGCCTGCTTGTCCTTGACGAACCCTCGACAGGGCTGGACCCGCAGTCCCGCCGCCAGATATGGGATTCGGTCAATTCGCTGAAGAAAGAGGGCATAACGATATTGCTTACCACGCACTACATGGAGGAAGCCTCCATGCTGTGCGACAGGCTGATAGTAATCGACGGCGGGAAGATAATAGAGAGCGGAACCCCGGCCGGACTGCTGGAGAAGCACTCCTGCGCGAACCTCGAGGATGTTTACCTGAAACTTACCGGCAAACAGCTACGCGAATGAAGAAGGAATTCAGCATTTTCGGCATAACCTACCGCGCGTGGTACGTCTGGCGCAGGAATCTGGATGTGGCGCTTGTGACGTGGAAAACGAGCGTGTTCCCCCCCATGCTGGAGCCGGTGTTCTACATACTGGCGTTCGGGCTTGGCCTCGGCGCCTATGTCGGAAAAATTTCCTATATGGGCAGGGAATGCGGGTATTTGCCGTTCATCGCTCCCGGCATGGTGGCGGTGGGAATACTCTTCCATTCAGTCTTTGAGTGCATGTACGCCTCATTCGTGCGCATGTACTACCAGAAGACATATGACGCCATCATCAGCACCCCGC
>CAYPTM010000213.1:0-5073 GCA_964413345.1 uncultured Elusimicrobiales bacterium | reverse complement strand
ATCGGTAAACTGGGGGACGGCGGCCACGATTTCAGTAGACTATTCGGCCGACTTGCGCGCCCGCCTGACCGAACAGCTGCTTCACGCCGCGCTGCACTGGAATTTCTAGGCGGTCGTCTTTACATGAAAAAAGCCCCCGCATCGGCGGGGGCTTTTTTATTCGGTAACACGTTATTTGCCGGCGGGTTTTGAGTCCTTTTTGGCCGGAGCTTCCGTCTTCGCGGCGGGAGCTTTTTTGTCTTCCTTGGCGGCCGGGGCGGCAGTTTTCGTTTCGGCCTTCGCTGCTTCCGCGTGCACCGTTATTGTATTGGTGGAGGCGGACACTTCGTCGTGGAAAGTCTGGCTGCCGACGGTCCGGCTGATTTCGTACTTTCCGCAGGCCGTGACCTTCTGTCCGTCCTTGAAGGCGGGGTCGCCCTGGGAGAATATCTTTATCATCTGGCCGCTTTCCGTCATCTTGAAGGTGAAGTAGTGGTTGCCCTTGCGAGATACGCGGGCGTCCAGCTCTTCGACCGCTCCGGTAAGGCAGATTTCCTTCCCGTCGAAGTCCTTCTTGTGGTTGAGGACGTCGGCAACTTTCGCCTCCGGGGCGGCGCAGTAAGCCGCGGCGGAGAGTGAAAGCATTGCCGCTCCAAGCATGAATTTTTTCATTTTCCTGTCTCCTGTTTTATTCGGCTACCAGCCGGGTTTTCTGCCGGCGAGCGCCCTGTCTACTATGCCCTGAAATTTTGCGCATGACATGGATTTGAGGCCGTCCGCCCGTGCCTGCTGTATCAGCCCGCCGTCTCCTGTGACGATGATGGGCCGCCTGCCCGCCTGTGTCAGGTACAGGGATTGCTCCAGCAATAGTTCGTCCGCGGTAGAGCCTTCCGAAAAGCGTATGAGCACGTTGCCGCGCACCGTGGGCCGTGGGCCCCGGAAGGAGCCGTCGAACACCGCGCGGAATTCGCTCTCCGCCAGTTCCGGGCAGAGTGAACCGTCCTCAAGCCAGTTTACAAAAGCGACTGCGGCCTCGTCCTCGTCGGCGAAGCGGTCGCCCCAGAAACTCCTCAGAAAATTGCAGGAATCTATAAGGTAAATAGACGGCTTTCTGCTTATTCTTTCATCCACAGTTAAAGTATACCAAAAGGCGGCCTCGGGTGAGGGGCGGCCCAGTTCTATTTTCCCGTGACCGGACTGGCGGCAGGGGCGGAGCCGGACGAATAGGTTTTCAGGATGCCCCGGTCCCCGGTCTTCTGTCCGCCCATGAGCGACATGACATAGGCCAGCGCCTGTCGGGCCGGCTGAAGATTTGGTTCCAGCGCGATGGCGCGTTCAAGGTCCGTTTTCGCGGCGGCGTAATTCTTTCTGCCTGCATAAACCTCGGCCCTGTTCACGTAAGCCAGCGCATATTTCGCGTCGGCCGCTATAGCCTTGCCATAGGCTGCAAGGGCTCCTGCGGCGTCACCCGAAAGATATTTCGCCTTGCCGAGGCTGTTCAGCGTTCTCGCGTCGTTCTGCCTCAGGGTGGCGGCCTTCGCCAGGTCGGCTACCGCTTCTTTCATCCGCCCGATCTTAAGGTAGGTGTTTCCCCGGTTAAGATAGGCGGGCGCGGAATCCTGCTTCAGCGCCAGCGTTTTGCCGAAATCTGCTATGGCGCCCTCGTTGTCGCCCATCGCAACTTTCAGCATGCCGCGGTTGAACGTGCCGTCCAGGTCGGAAGGATTGCGGCGCAGCAGCTCGTCAAAAGCCTCCAGCGCTCCCTTTTTGTCGCCAAGATTGAACAGCGCGGCTGCGCGCTTGGCCCGCAGTTCCGGCATTTCCATGCCCCTGTCCAGCAGCATGCCGTAATCGTCCCTTGCGCAGGCGAAATCGCCAAGCGCGAAGCAGATGTTGCCGCGCGCCAGTCTCGCGGACGGGAAGGAGGGGTCCAGCTCTATGGCGCGAGAAAACCGGGCCATGGCGTTTTCGGTGCGGCCTCTGGCCTGAAGCAAAAGCCCGTAGTTGTACTGTGCCGCTGCGGAATACCCTTTCGACAGCAGTATCGCTTTTTCGTAATTTGCTTCGGCTTTTTCAAAATCCTGGCGTTCGAATGCCATTATGGCGCGGTTTGTGTAGGCGTTGAAATCTCCGGGATTAAGCTCTATCGCCTTGTCATAGCATTCCAGAGCTTTTGCCTTGTCGCCAAGCATCTCATATATGCCGCCCATGTTGACGTACAGTCCGTTCACCTCGGGATATTTTTTTATGACGGTCTGAAGGTCTTCAAGCGCCAGCTCCGGTTTGCCTATGGTGCGGTATATCGTTGCCCTGTTCATTCTCGCAGAGGCCGAGTCCTGTATCGAGAGCGATTTGTTCAGGTCATCGAAAGCTTTTTCCCTGTCGCCCATGAGCAGATACGTGTTACCTCTGGCGGTATAACCTATGGCGGCCTCAGGATACTTTTCCAGCACGTCGCTGAAGAGCGTCAGCGGGTTTTTCCATGTCATGCAGCGGCTGAACGAGGCCGCTCCCAGCAGAATGCATGCCACGGCGGCTGCCGCTATGAAGGCGTTGCGCCTGTCGGCGTTCTCGGCGCCGGTACGTGAGAGGAACCGGTCCATGAATATCGCCGCGCACAGGAACGGTCCTATATAGGCTATGTAGGAATAATGATCGAAAGCCACTGTCGGGGCGGAGGGGATGAACTGCAGGCCTGGCAGTATGGACAGGAGCATGAACGCCGCGCCGAACAGGATGGGGCGGCTCTGCCGGAAGAAGCGGAAAAGCGCGGCATAGAACGCGATTACCAGGAACGGAACCGCGTAGTACAGCGCGGGCATATGCCCGGCGGCCTTGTCCGGCAGAGGATATATGGCGCTAAGGCCGGCCGGAACGAAAAGCCTTATTGTGTACAGGGCTATGCCCATGAAGCCAACGAGTGCGTTGTCGAAGCGCGTATAGTCCGGGAAGGAGAAAATGGCGCCCGCCTCGCTGGTGGCGTGCACGCTGAACACCGCGCAGGCCGCCGCCGCGACGAGGTAGAAAACCTTGTCCGTTAATGCCGAGCGGTCGAGCTTCCTGCCTGTGAACCAGTCCGTCAGGAGCAGTATGAAGGGCATGGTTATGCCCATCGGTTTTACCAGCAGCGAGCACAGGAACAGCGCGCAGGAAACCAGATAATGGCGGCGGGAATTGTCCGCCTTGTATTTAAGATAAGCAAGCAGCGAGCCCAGGAAAAACGCGGAGTACAGCACGTCCTTGCGTTCCGCAATCCAGGCCACGCTCTCCACGTGCATGGGGTGTATGCCGAAAAGCAGGGCGGTAATGAACGGTATGACCGTGGCGCCGGGCGCGAGCCGGGCCGCCACCGCGAACACGAGCGCGCAGTTGAGCAGGTGCAGCGCTATGTTGGTCGCGTGGAAAACCAGAGGATTGGGGCCGGCCAGAGTATACTCTGCCATGAATGTGAGCAGCGTCAGCGGTTTGTACAACCCACGGTGCAGGGAGGTGAAGACATGCTTTATGTTCTCCCAGTTCCATTCCTTGATGAAAGGGTTGTTTAGAATATACGCGTCGTCATCCCAGTTAATTATGAAATCCGCGCTCAGGCATGGCAGAAAGACGACTGCCGTGACAAGCAGGACTATGATCAGCGCATTGCGAGGGTTCCATTCGAAATATTTGCCGGTGTTCATTTTTTGCACGCTCCGGGAAACTGTTTTGCCACTTTGCCGCTCCACTCAGGGCCGGGGGGAAGATTTTCCGCCTCACGGCAGGCCTGTTTCTCATCGCCCGCCCGCAGCAGAAGCAGCACTTTGCTCAGGCGGGCTTGCTCATAGCTGAAATCGGCTTTCAGCGCGGTATTGTAATCCGCCAGGGCTTTGTCCGGCCGCTCCAGCTTTTCATAGGCCGAGGCGCGGTTATTAAGCACGGCCGGATTGCCGGGAGCTAGGGCAAGGGAGTTGCTGAGGTCGCGTTCCGCCTCGCTGTATTTCCCGGCCATAAGGGCGCAGGTTCCGCGCGCGCCGTAGAATTTGGCTTCGTTGGGCCGGGCGGCCAGCGCGCTTGAAAACGCTTCTTCCGCTTCTGCCAGTTTTCCCGCCGCCATAAGGGCCATGCCGTAGCCGTGGAGGTAATCCGGGTTTGAAGGGTCTCCCGCCACCGCGCCGGCGAAGGCTTTTGCCGCGCCTTCCGCCTGACCCTCACCAAGGCGCGCCGCGCCAAGCATGGCGCTTGCCTTGGCTGATGTTTCCCCGTGCCGCAGCGCGTTTTCCAGGTCGAGCGCCGCTTCCTTCTTCCTGCCGGAGGCCATGTATATGGCGGCGCGGTTCAGCAGCGCGTCCGGCAAAGTTCCGTTCAGGGCCAGTGCCTTATTAAGTTCGGCCAAGGCTTCCTCTTGCCGTCCTGATTTAGAGAGGGCCCATCCAAGGTTCAGGTGTGCAAGCGCGTTGTCCTGCCCAAGATTAAGCGCCGCCCGGAAGTCTTTCATCCCTTCCTCGTATCTTCCTTCGCGGGAGAAAGAAATGCCGCGCGCCATGTAAAGATCCTGCGATGAGGGCGACAGCGCTATGGCGTCCGAAAGGTCCTGACGGGCCAGCTCTTCCTGTCCCAATTTGGAAAGGCAGGCCGCCCGCGTTTTGAGGTAATCAACGTTGCCCGGGTCAGTCTTAAGCGCGGAGTTTATATCCCGCAGGGCCGAGCGGTAATCTCCGCTCGCCAGATAGGCGAAGCTCCTGTTAGCGATTGCCGATGGATTGCCTGGATATTTGGACAGCATGTCGTTCCAGAGCGTGAATGGAGTTTTCCAGGTCTGGCAGCGCGCATAAGCCGCGCGTCCATAAAACGCGGCCGCCAATACGCATATGGCGATGACAGCCGCGCGCCGCGCGCGCGAGGGTTCCGGCCCGAGGAATCTGGCCGCCAGTGTTCCGGCGATATAGAAAATGCCTATATAGGCTATATAGGAATAATGGTCGAACGCTATCGATGGCGCGACCTGAAGCCATTGGAGGCCCGGGGCTATGGTAAGCAGATAAAAAGCCAGGCCGAATATGAGCGCCCTGTCCCTGCGCCATATGTACAGAAGTGAGCCGAATAGGAGGACGCACGCCA